>JAHFQD010000362.1 GCA_023266455.1 Candidatus Muproteobacteria bacterium | reverse complement strand
TCGGCGTTGCCGATCAAACCACAACGGAACGCGCGTTGCGTCGCGCCGGTTACGAAGACATCGGCGCTGTGCGCGACGTGCTCGACGGATTTCGCCGCAGCGGCGCTTGCCGCGCGTTGTCGACGGAAGGACGCGCGCGGCTCGATCGTTTGATGCCGTTGTTGATCACCGCTGCCGGGTCCGAGCCGTCATCGACACTCGCGCTATTGGTGTACCTGCTCGAGTCGATCGGCCGTCGCACCACCTATTTCGTCATGCTCATCGAAAATCCCATGGCGCTCACGCAGCTGGTGAAACTATGCGCGGCGAGTCCGTGGATCGCACGTTGGATCGCACAGCATCCGATCGTGCTCGATGAACTACTCGATCCACGCACCTTGTACGAACCCTTGACGCACGACGCGCTTACCGCGGAGTTGCGCACGCGCATGGCGTCGTTGCCGGCAGAAGATTTGGATTTGCAAATGGAAGTGCTGCGCGAATTCCATCACTCGCATGTGTTGCGCGTCGCCGCGGCGGATATCGGACCGGGATTGCCCGCCGAACAAGTCGGGTTGCATCTCGCGCGTATCGCCGACGTGTTGTTGCAAGAGTGTCTCACCATCGCCTGGCGCGGAACCGCGACGCGTTACGGGCAGCCGCGTTGCGGTTCCGCGCTGGCGCCGGAATTCGCCGTCGTCGCTTACGGCAAGCTCGGCGGTTTGGAACTTGGTTACGCCTCCGATCTCGACATGATTTTTTTGTACGACGATTGCGATCCAGCGCAAAGCGGAATGACCGACGGCAAGCAAAGTATCGCCAACGAAGAATTTTTCGCCCGCCTCGGGCAACGGTTGTTGCAATTGCTAACGCTGCGCACGCCGAGCGGTTTGCTGTACGAGGTCGACATGCGCTTGCGGCCTTCCGGCAAAAGCGGTCCGCTGGTAACGAGCTTGAGCGCGTTCCGCGAATACCAGACGACGCTGGCCTGGACCTGGGAGCATCAAGCGCTGGTACGCGCGCGTCCGGTCGCGGGCGCGCCGGCGCTACAGCGACGCTTCGACGAGGTGCGCCGGGAGATCTTGTGCCGCGTCCGCGATCCGGATTTATTGCGGCGCGACGTCGCCGATATGCGCGCCCGATTGGCCGGCGCGCATCCGCCTTCCGATAGCGGTTTTGACGTGAAATATGCGCGCGGTGGTATCGTCGATATTGAATTTATGGTGCAATATTGGGTCTTGCGATGGGCGCATACGCATCCGGCGCTGGCACACGGCACGGATAGCATCGGCATTCTCGAAGCTCTGCAATCAGAGGGGTTGCTCAAGGCGCCGCAGCGGGAACGCTTGGCGGACGCTTATCGTCGCTACCTTTCCACGGAGCATCGACTGAAGCTGGCGGAACGCGGGTCGACGGTCGATTCCGCGGCGTTCGGCGACGTGCCGGATACCATCGTGACGATTTGGGATGAGACGTTCAACCAGTAAACGATAAAGGTTATTCGATATGTCCGGTGCAAAAAGTGCGGCCACGATGGCCGATCGCGATGGCGTTATTTGGTACGACGGCAAGCTGGTGCCGTGGCGCGACGCTACTACCCACGTACTCACCCACACCTTGCACTACGGACTCGGCGTCTTCGAAGGCGTTCGCGCGTACAAAACCCCGAAGGGTACGGCGATTTTCCGTTTGAAAGAACACGTCAATCGTTTATTCCGCTCGGCGCATATTCTCGGCATGGTCATGCCGTACGACAAGGACGCGATTCACAACGCCATCGTGTCCACCGTGCGCGATAACAAGCTCGAATCGGGTTACATCCGACCGATGTGTTTTTACGGCGCCGAGGGCATGGGATTGCGCGCGGACAATTTGAAAGTGCACGTGATCGTCGCCGGTTGGACGTGGAGCGCTTATCTCGGCGAGGAAGGCCAGAAGAACGGTATTCGCGTGCGGACCTCGTCGCTGACGCGACACCACGTCAACATTACGATGTGTAAAGCCAAGGCGAACGGTAATTACATGAACTCCATGCTGGCGTTGCGCGAAGCGCTGTCCGCCGGTTGCGATGAAGCCTTGATGCTCGATCCCGAAGGTTATGTCTCCGAAGGATCCGCGGAAAATATCTTTATCGTTCGCGAAGGCGTGATCTACACGCCGGAGCTGACCTCCGCGCTCGACGGCATTACGCGCGATACGATCTTCCGCATCGCCGCCGAACTGCATTTGACGATAAAAGAAAAACGCATCACGCGCGACGAGGTGTATATCGCCGACGAAGCCTTCTTCACCGGCACTGCCGCCGAAGTCACGCCGATTCGCGAACTCGACGGGCGCATGATCGGCAACGGCAAGCGCGGACCGATTACCGAGAAACTGCAGTCTATTTACTTTGACGTCGTGCAGGGCCGCAGCAGCGGCCACGCCGATTGGTTGACCTTGGTCTAAACGAGGCGTTATGACGCAAACCAATACCACGCCGGCGGCGCGCGAATCGAACGCCGAGAATCGCTACGAAGTCACGCGCAAGGATCTGCCGCTGCATTGTCCGATGCCGGATATGTCGCTGTGGAACTCGCATCCGCGCGTGTATTTGCCGATCGAAGCGGAGCCGGAAATCCGCTGCCCGTATTGTGGCGCGGTGTACGTGCTCAAGGATTAGTGACGGTGTTAAGCT
>JAHFQD010000361.1 GCA_023266455.1 Candidatus Muproteobacteria bacterium | reverse complement strand
TCAGACGCGCGGACGCGTAGCGATAACCGAAGCGATCAAACTCCATGGCTTTGAATTGTTACAGCTGCGCCAACGTATAGTTGTGCGCCGCGCCATCGATACCGCAGACGCGCTGCAGGGTTTTATCGTGCAACAGAATGGGTACCTGGTCGGCGGAGAGCTGGATGTCGACTTCGACATAACGCGCGCCGGCGCGGATTGCGGCCTCGATACCGAGGAGCGTGTTCTCCGGGTAATGTAAGGTGTAACCCCGATGCGCGACGAGCTGTGGAATAGCCATGTTTTTCAATATAGCAGCGTCGAAACGCGCTCCGCTATCGCACGCCGTCGGCGGTATCCGGTGGCCGATGATAGACTTCTGTCACGACATAAATAGTGGGTAACTAGGGTATGCCGCAAGGGTTATGGTGGGCGGTTCTCGTTGGCGGAGTCGTGAGCTCGGTGTTGCTGTTGGCGGCATTGTCGGCGTTATGGAATCGTCGCTTTTGGAAAACCTGTTCGCGCGTGTTACTTGGAACGACCTTCCTCGCCGTGACCGCCGCGCTTGCCGCGGTGGGTATCGGTATTCAGGGCTATCGCGCGTTTATCTACGAAGAAGTCGCGGCCACGCTCCATATCGAACCGGTCGAGCCGAAGCGCTTCCGCGCCCATTTTCGTTTCGCCGACGGCCGCATCGCGACCTATTTGTTGACCGGTGATCAAATCTACGTCGACGCGCACATCATCAAATGGCATCCGCTGGCGAATATCCTGGGGCTGCACACCTTATATGAGCTTGATCGCGTCGCTGGGCGGTATAACGATCTCGCCGACGAACAACACGAACGTCGCACAGTGTATGCGTTGACGCCCGAGCGCGCGGTGGATTTATTTTCGCTGCGCCGTCGTTTCGCGTCGTTGAGTCCGGCGTTCGACGCCGATTACGGCTCGGCCGCCTATACCGCCGCGGGAACGCCGTCGGATTTGGAAATTCGCGTGACGGCGAGCGGGTTGATCGTGCGTCCGATCGCGCCGCCGAACCCCGGCAGTTAATCCCCTAGCGTTTTCTGTTCGCTGAGATCGCGCGCGAAATCGAGCATGCGCTGCGTCGCGCGCAGCGCTTTCACTCGCGCTGGTTCGTCGATGTGAATTTCGTTTGCGCCGGTTTCGAGCGTACTTGCCAGGTTGTCCAACGCATTCATCGCCATCCACGGGCAGTGCGCACAAGATTCGCAAGTCGCGCCTTCGCCGGCGCTGGGCGCTTCCAGCAAAATTTTCCCCGGCGCCGCTTGCTGCATCTTGTAGAAGATGCCGCGATCGGTGGCGACGATGAGCTTTTGATTCGGCAAACTTTTCGCCGCATGGATGAGTTGGCTGGTAGAACCGATGACGTCTGCGAGTTCCAACACCGCCGTCGGCGATTCTGGATGCGCGATTACCGCCGCGTCCGGATGCTGGCGTTTGAGCGCCGCGAGCGCATGGCCTTTGAACTCGTCGTGCACGACGCAACTCGCGTTCCACAACAACATGTCGGCGTCGGTGAGGCGTTGCAAGTACGTGCCGAGATGTTTATCCGGCGCCCACAGAATTTTTTCGCCGCGTTCTTTTAAATGCTTGATGAGTTTGACGGCAATGCTCGACGTCACCACCCAATCCGCACGCGCTTTCACGCCAACGCTGGTATTCGAGTACACCACCACGCGCCGGTCGGGATGCGCGTCGCAAAAAGCGGTGAACGGTTCCACCGGACAACCGAGATCAAGCGAGCATTCGGCGTCGAGCGTCGGCATCAGTACGCGTTTCTCAGGGTTCAAAATTTTCGCGGTCTCGCCCATGAAGCGCACGCCCGCGACCACCAGCGTGCGTGCCGGATGCGCGTTACCGAAGCGCGCCATCTCCAGCGAATCGGCGACGCAGCCGCCGGTTTCTTCGGCGAGCTTTTGTAAGTCTTCGTCGACGTAATAGTGCGCCACCAATACCGCGTCTTGTGCTTTCAGGAGCCGCTTGATGCGCGCGAAGAGATCGGTGCGTTCCGTTTGCGAAAGCGTTGCTGGAACCGCCGGTGGCGGCAGCTTCACGGCTACCGTGGGGATATCGATTCGCTGTGTCATGAGAATGTAGGTTTGTACGACTGTTTAGTAAGTATGCGACCGGCGATCGCATATTTCATCTTTGTCGATGAGATTATTTGCCGTGGGCGGCGGCGCTGCCGCCGCCGAAGCCGGAATTTATCAAGATACGAAACCGATTTGGACTGCCGACGGCTAGGGGCGCAGCTCGTTGCGATTGCGGAAATACTCGAGCGCCTCAGGATTTGCGAGCGCCTCGATGTTTTTGACCGGTCGGTTGTGCACCACTTCGCGCACCGCCAGTTCGACGATTTTGCCGCTTTTGGTACGGGGAATATCGGTGACTTGAACGACCTTCGCTGGCACGTGGCGTGGGGTGGTATTGCGGCGAATTTGATCTTTGATTTTTTCCGTTAGCGGTTCGTTTAACGTCAAACCGTCGCGCAGTTTCACGAACAACAGCACGCGTACGTCGTGGCCCCATTCTTGGCCGACGGCGATGGACTCCACCACTTCGTCGAGTTGTTCGACTTGGCGGTAAATCTCCGCGGTGCCGATGCGCACGCCGCCGGGATTCAACACCGCGTCGGAGCGGCCATAAATGACGAAGC
>JAHFQD010000360.1 GCA_023266455.1 Candidatus Muproteobacteria bacterium | reverse complement strand
ACGAGATCGAACGCAACCGGCGCCACGAAGACACGCGACTTCCTGTCGATTTGGATTACGGTAACGTTCGCGGCTTATCGATCGAAGCGCAGCAAAAATTAGCCAAGCATCGGCCTGGAACCTTGGGAGAAGCTTCGCGTTTATCCGGCGTGACGCCGGCGGCGGTTTCTTTGTTATTGGTGCATTTGAAACGGCGGACGCTGTAGGACTTCCTAATTCAGGAGATCGTTATGAAGAGATTGAGCGGCGCGTTGGTATTGGTTTTTTCGTTTCTCGTGGGCGTCTCCGTTTGCAACGCAGATGCTGACAAAGACATAACCAAGTTGCAGGATTTCGAACATAACCCGACCCCCAGTCTTTTGGACCGACCGCTTCCAGTTGTGGAAATTCGAAAGGCCATCATCAAAGCGGCGCGCACGCGACGCTGGGAAGTGCTCAACGAAACCGACCGCCAAGTCCAACTGCAGTTTTACGATCGACACAAAGACCGCCAGGTGGCGATCGACATCGGTTACGACGATAAGGACTACAGCATTAAATACGTGAATAGCACCGGCTTCGGTTATCGCGAAGAAAATGGACAGCGAATGATCGACGTGACGTACTTGTCATGGGTTAAGAAACTTATCTTCGCCATCGACAAGGAAATCAACCAAGCGAGCAAACAACCCGCCGAACCCAAGGCTGCCGAACCGGCTAAATAATCCTCGCTTCGGAAGCCAGACGAATAGCACTGACGGCGAAGGTTGCTGCTACACTGATCCGAAATCTATGTTGGAGGGAACCATGGCTGGTATGACCTCGGAAGTAGTACGTTGGCTTGCGGTTGTTCTTATCGTCGGTAATGTATTGGCTTTCATCGCGGGACTCTCGTTATTAGTCATTCCCAAACGCGTCGCGCATTGGCTCGGATTGCGCACGGCGCATCCCGTGTCGGTGCGGCGGTTAACCAAAATGTTGGAAACGCCGCGCGATAGCGAGCGTGCCATTTTGCGTTATCCGCGCATGCTCGGCCTGGCGTTATTCGTCGGCGGGATTTTTATTTTTCTGCGGTGGAGTTCTTTCGTTGCCTCGCTCAGCGTCGTCGAGGGCGGACGCATGCTGATGCGGTTGTTCCCCAATTCGTTGCCGGCGCCGGCGGGCGAAGCGCTGTGGTTGACGATCTTGATAGTGATCTTGCTCGGCGCGTTGCTGGCGATGTTTGTCGGCGGTGTGGCGTTGATTCGGGTGCAAACCTTGAAGAAGCTTTCCAGCTTTACCAATCGCTGGTTCTCCACGCGGCAGGCGGTTAAACCCGTGGCGCGACCGTACTATGGAATCGATCGACTGGTCGCGTCGAATCCCCAAGTCTGGGGTGGCGTCATCGTTCTGTTGTCGGTTTACACCTTGGCCATGATCGCTTGGTTCGCTCGCGGAGCTGCTTTCTAGCTCACCAATGAAAATCGGCGGGCCGAGTGACCGGTCCGCCGATAGTTTCCTTCCGGATCTTTTAGCGAATTTTCTTAGTTGGTCTTATCCGGCTGCGGGGCCGACGGTGTTTGTTGGCTGGCCGGCGTCGACGCCGCTGGCGCCGTCGCTGCATCGAATTTCAACGTCTGCGCCGTCAGCATTTTGCCGCTGCCATCGACGACGGAGACTTTCACTTCGCCGGTCCAACTCGGGTTCAGCGTTTTACGCGACCACACGCGCCAACGCGGGCTGTCCACTTCGAATGGCTGTTCAGCGATCACTTTGCCGTCGTGTTCCCAACGATGGATGACCACCGTACCGTCGAGATTCTTCAACTCAGTGAAAAAATAAATCTGCGTTTTGTCGCTGCTTAAGTTGGTAAGTTTGTCGGTAGGTTCGCGTTCCTGCACGCCGCTGGTAAATTGCGCGCGCGCAACGCTGCCTTCTCGTGCCGGCGCTGGCGCGGCGTTGTCGGTTGTAGGCGCGGGTGCTGTCGATGCAGAATTAGTCGCATCTTGCTGTGTGGCTGCCCAGGCGCTGGCTGCCGAAGTAACCGCGATAGCTAGAAAAAAGCGAGAGATTTTCATGGGATCCTTCCTCATTGTGGTGTAGGCGATAGCAGACACTTTACTCTCTTCGAACGCTTATCGCCGAAACCTCGTCTGACGAAAGTCGAAAAGCCGGCGACGAGTGTATACCGCTGACCCGGTCGACAAGAACGATTAAGATGTCGCCGCGCCCACCCAGCTTCCACCGCCATGACACTCGATAAAATGCTTGCCCGCGGTTTGACGGCGATGGAACTCAAACTGCCGGCGTCGACCAGTGTGCGTCTGATCCGTTTTCTGGCGTTGTTGGAAAAATGGAATCGTCACTACAACCTCACCGCCATTCGCGATCCAGAACAAATGGTGGGGCGGCATTTATTAGACAGCCTGGCGATATTGCCGCATTTGTACGGCGCGCGCGTACTCGATATCGGCACCGGTGCAGGGCTTCCCGGCATTCCACTGGCGTTAGCGCAGCCGCAGTTGCAATTCACATTGTTGGATAGCAACGCCAAGAAACTGTCGTTCGTGCGCCAAGCACTGCACGAACTCGAAATCGCCAACGCCACCACCGTGCAGGCGCGGGTGGAAAAGTTCGAGCCGGAACAAAAATTCGATACCCTGACCGCGCGCGCGTTTTCGTCGCTTGCCGAACTCGCCGCG
>JAHFQD010000359.1 GCA_023266455.1 Candidatus Muproteobacteria bacterium | reverse complement strand
GGCGGCGATGGTCGTTATCACCGAGTACTACACCTCTACCGAGTACAAACCCGTGCGGCACATTGCGCAGGCGTCGACCACCGGCCACGCGACCAACATCATCGCCGGCATTGGCGTGTCGATGAAATCGACGGCGCTACCGGTGCTAGCGGTGTGCGCATCGATCTGGGCCTCGCATCATCTCGCCGGCATTTACGGTATCGCCATCGCCGCTACAGCGATGTTGTCGATGACGGGCATGATCGTGGCACTCGACGCCTACGGCCCCGTGACGGACAACGCCGGCGGCATCGCCGAGATGGCGAAGTTGCCGAAGTCGGTGCGCGACATCACCGATCCGCTGGACGCGGTTGGCAATACCACGAAGGCCGTCACCAAGGGTTACGCCATCGGTTCGGCGGGCTTGGCGGCGCTGGTGTTGTTCGCCGATTACACACACGCGTTGGAAGCGGCAGGCAAGTCAGTGCGATTCGAGTTATCCGATCCGGCGGTGATCATCGGTTTGTTCATCGGCGGCTTGATACCGTTCTTGTTCGCCGCGTTCGCTATGGAAGCGGTCGGCCGCGCCGCCAGTTCGGTGGTGGTCGAAGTGCGTCGGCAGTTCCGCGATATCAAAGGCATCATGACCGGCAAAGCCAAACCGGATTATTCGCGTGCGGTCGACTTGCTAACCAAAGCCGCGATTAAAGAAATGATCTTGCCCTCGCTGCTACCGGTGTTAGTGCCGGTTATCGTGGTACTGGTCATGGGCTGGCTCATGGGCCCGGGCGCCGGCACGCGCGCGCTCGGCGGCGTACTGGTCGGATCGATCGTCACCGGCATCTTCGTGGCGATCTCGATGACCACCGGTGGCGGCGCTTGGGATAACGCCAAGAAGTACATCGAAGAAGGCCACCACGGCGGCAAGGGTTCAGACGCCCATAAAGCCGCGGTTACCGGCGACACCGTCGGCGATCCTTACAAAGACACCGCCGGCCCGGCGATTAACCCGCTGATTAAGATCATCAATATCGTGGCCTTGCTTATCGTTCCCTTGTTGTAAGGGGTACGGCGGATTTCACAAATCCGCAACCTCACCTTGTTAGGTTGTCGTTCGCGCCGGACAGGGCTGCATTGGTAAAGCACTCCCACCAATGCAGCCTGCCGGCATAAACGGCGGCTCGATTTCCGCACTTCGAAATCTTCGCTTTAATCCAACTTAGTACGGGTAATCATGTATATCGGTTCCTCTCCCGGCGGCGTGCGCTCGGTGTTCTTGCGCGACGACCCTTTGCCGGACTCTAACAACGATGCCAACCAGCAATTGCTGGATGCCTTGCATGGCAATACCGCGCTGGCGGAGAAAATTCGCGCCACTGATGCTTGGAAAAATTTATCCACGCGCCAGGCGGTGATCGATGTCGCGCAGAGCACCGACGACGTCGGCGACACGGCGTTCTCGAATTTACTCGCGCGCCCGGTGTCGGACGTTAAAGACCATCGCGGTCGCACGCTGCTACAAAATTTAGACGACATCGTCACCAACAAAAATACGAACGTCGTCGATCCGAACCAACGAAATGAAATCCTGAGCGATGTGATTCAGGAAATAGCCGACCCCGACAACAAGATGACACAAGGCAAGGCCGGCACCTGCTCCGTTACCTCGTTGCAATACGGTTTGATAAAAACCAACGCCGCCGAGTACGCGCGGTTGATGAACGAATTAAGCGCAGACGGAAAAACCGTCATGGCAGGCGGTGATGCGTTGACGTTGGAAGCGGGATTCGTGCCTAACGGTACAAGCGGCACCTTCGAACGCGATCTGGCCTCGACGATTTTTCAGAACGCGACCATGCAATACGGCGGAGGCCTCTATTACGATTACGATCCGCTGCATGACGCGAACATTCCGCTGACGAATCCATCCCAGAACACGCGAAAAGACGGCGGCGGGCTACTCGAAGACGACATCGCGAACCTCTCGACGCAACTATTCGGCGAGAAATACGACGCCGTTCTTTACCGCAGCGACAACGCGCAACGCAATTATGATTTCTTACTTCACTACACCGGCAACGATCCGATTCTCGTCGGTTCCAATCACGCCGACCACGTTATGTATTTCGATCACGCCGATACCGCCGGCAATATTTATTTGCGCAATCCGTGGGGACCAAGCACCGGCCAGCGTGGCGACGAAGTGCATCGAGGACTAGAAGGCCAAGTGGATCGTCATCGCGCCGATCTTCTTTACATGACGAAACAAGAATTTTTGGATTCGCGCATGTCGCTCATGCGGCCGCAAAATCCATCGACGAGCGCTACCGGCTCGCCGCAAACGCGAACCGATCTCGTGATTAAGAACCTCAAGATCTGTCCGACCACGTCGAGTTCGCTGATCGACATCGCGAAACAAGAACTCCGCGCGCGCTTACTGGCGACGGAGGAAGGCCAAGATCCGGCCGCGGCCGTGCTCGATCAAAAAAATCTCATACTGAGCCGCAACGGCGTCACGAGCGCCGATCCCATCATCGCCGCTCAGATCGAACAAGCGACGACGATCGTCTTGTGCGAACTCGATGCGCTGAAAGCGACGTTCGCCGCGACGCGGGACGGCGCACCCGCGTTAGGCAGATTTCAGACGCAAACCGAATTTAATAAAATCAACGTGTCGCAATGG
>JAHFQD010000358.1 GCA_023266455.1 Candidatus Muproteobacteria bacterium | reverse complement strand
CCGAGGTGGCGGAATTGGTAGACGCGCTAGATTCAGGTTCTAGTGGGGAAACTCGTGGAGGTTCAAGTCCTCTCCTCGGTACCAGGTTTATTAAATAACGTTCCGACATTTAAGTGCCGCGCGCACAGTGTATGTTTTCCAGCCTTCATGTACCACCGGAATAAACGTCAAAGGCGAAAATTTTCCTTCTCGATCCCGTAACAACTTGCGCAACGCTTGCCGAGCAAGCGGTACATTCCCTCGCAGCAAATCTTTTAACTGTCCAATTCTCATTCTTGCGTCCTTCCTTGCACGTCGTAGCGAATCGCGGATTGTGCGCCAGACGTGCGAGGGTTTTCGCTATTGTTTCTTCGCTGTTAAGCACTTCGAAAACAATTTCAGCTTCTAGTTGATCCTGCTCGAATCGCTTTACTACATTCCCACGTCCCATTTTTAACATGCCGAGGGCACGCAGGATATCGCTGCTTATATTTTCAACAGTTTGAGACTTGATTCGTTTCTTTTTGCGAACTGAGGAATCTGATTTTGAAATCGACACCAGCGATGCTGCACTATCGCCAAGGTTTTAAGGGCAAAGGGTGGTAGCGGTAAATTGCAACGTGTGCAGAGATTAATTGCGTACCATGCCGCGATGGGATTTTTGTTTCTGTCGTATACGGTTTCAAGGTCGTCCAGTAGCGTTGGGACGAGTCGCCGCAGTTCTTCGATGACGTGCGGTTTAAGCCATTCGCGTAGTTCGTTTTCCACTGTCGCCTCCGCAAAGCGACCCGTATCAGTAACCCACGCCCCAAGCCGCTACGGTCGCGGCCTGTCCCCCGTCGGGTAAGGGGTGCAGGTAACGCTGTTCAACCACGTGAAACTATTTATTACCCAGCTTGCCAATCAAGTCTTGCTCCAAATATCCAAGCGACTGACATTGGAGCAAAGTTGTTTGCGCGCCAGCGTAAGCCAAGAACCGTCCCTCTACGCGGGTGGCAATGACAGTTTTGGTTTGTCCGAGAGACGATTCGGTCAGTCTCACCGTGAAGGAAACCAACGTCTGAGTTCTTGGATCCTTCGTATACGGTATGCCCCATATGTTCCCGCAATCCGCTTGCGTCTCATTCAGACGGACAAGTTTTTCTCCGGTGGTAATCGAACCGGACTCTTTCGACGTCGCAGTGATGGTGTAGCCACTTTCAGTGAGCACCGCTAAAACGCGATCCCACGCTTGACCGACCGGAATCGCAACTGTTGTCGTTGCGCTTTGTGTTTTTTGTTCTGATGGCGGGTTATACACACACGCGCTAACCGCAAGAAAGAGAACCCAACCCCTTATGAGTTTATGCATAACGTCTCCAGTAACGGTGAAAGAGAATGACTGACGTGTCTTGCGGAAACGGATGTAGCCGTACATCGAATCAATGCAGCTACAAAAACAATAAAAACTCATTGCTCATGCCGTCGCCACAATCGGCACAAGCATACCGTTTAATAACGTATAAACCGGGTCCTCGGTACCAACTCTTTTTGTTAGTTTAAAATCCTAGTTATCTTTGCTGTTTTTTATCGACCGAATCACCGGCTCATCTCTTCGGCAAATTTCTTTTCCGTTGCGAGAATCTGCGTTACGTCTTCTAACGATTTTGGTGCACTGAGATAATTGCCCTGCACGTTATCACAACCGCGATCTCGCAGAAACTGCAGTTGCTCGCGCGACTCCACGCCTTCGGCGATGACTTCCATGTCTAAACTATGCGCCATTGAAATAATCGCGTTGGCGATCGCCGAGTCGTCCGGGTTCATCGGAATATCGCGCACAAAGGAACGATCAATCTTCAGCACATCGATGGGGAATCGCTGCAGGTAAGAAAGGCTCGAATAGCCGGTACCGAAATCGTCCAGCGATAGCTCCAAACCGATATCGCTGAACGCGTTAAGCGCCTTGGTCGTCGCTTCGACATTCTGCATCAAAACACTTTCCGTGATCTCGAGTTGAAACTGGTTAGCGTTGGCGCCGGCCGCGGCCAGCATGCGTTCAATGATGCGGACGATTTCCGCTTGCCGGAATTGATGCGCCGACATATTAACCGCCACGCGTATCCACGGCAGACCGGCGCGCGCCAAGCGCGTTCCATAACGAATCGCAGTACGCAGTACCCATTCGCCGATCGGTACCACCAACCCAGTTTCTTCGGCTAACGGCATGAACTCGGATGGCAGAATCAACCCACGTTGCGGATGATTCCATCGCAACAATGCTTCGAGCGCGACGACTTTTTCATTTTTCAAAGAAATAATCGGCTGATAATGCAGTACGAATTCTTCGCGCTCAAGCGCGCGGCGCATATCATTTTCCATCGACAACTGCTCACGCGCCTTGGTCGTGAGATCGGCCGAATAAAAATGGTAACTGTTGCCGCCGTGATCCTTAGCGCGATACATCGCGATATCGGCGTTACGCAACAAGCCGTCGATCGACGTATCGTCCATCGGATATAACGTCATGCCGAGGCTCGCACTCGTATAAAGCTCGTAACCGGCAATGTGAAACGGGCGCGAGAGACTATCCAACACTTTACGCACTACTTGCACCGCATGATCGGGATGCGCCATATCGGCTAAAACGAGCGTAAATTCATCGCCCGCTAAGCGGGCAACCGTATCGCCCTCGCGGATACAACGGCTC
>JAHFQD010000357.1 GCA_023266455.1 Candidatus Muproteobacteria bacterium | reverse complement strand
GATGCCGACCGCCGAGGCGACGCTGTTTTACGCCGCGAGTATCGTGGCCTTCGCACCCTTGCTTCACCTGGCCGTATTCATGGCGTTCGACGAACGCAAGGGCATTTGGAAAATCCTGCCGACACTGTTCTACGCGTGGGCCGTGGTTCTCGAAGTCCTGTTGTTTTGCACGCCGTGGTTGATCAGCGACTTCCAAATATTGGATTACGGTTTCGGCCGCAGCGTGACGCGTGTACCGGGGCCCCTATATTTCCTATTTACGATTTATTCGATCGGTGTCTTCTGCGGCGTGTTAGGTCTGGCGATTTACGGCGCGCGCAAACAAACGACGGTACAGAAGCGGCTTAAAAACACCATGCTCATGATCGGCATTACACCGATGGCATTGTTGGTGGTCTTGGTATTGGGACTGCTGCAATTCGGGATTCGCTTGATCAATTGGTCGGTGACGTTCCCGATCGCGATCACCTTCTTCCTAGTGGTCACCGCTTACGCGACGCATCAGCATCGCATATTCGATATCGAATTTTTCCTGCCGTGGTCTAAGGTGCGCAAACGCAAAACCGCGTTTTACGGGCGCATCCGTACCATGGTGTCGGAAATCGCCGAGCTCGGATCGGTCAACGAGGTGGTGCAACGGCTTTCGAACACCTTGCGCTGCCCAGTACTGTTCACCAGCGGCGTGCGGCCGCTGTTCGCCGCCACCGGCGATGCCGCCGCAATGGGTAATTTCCCGATCGATGAGTTGCGCAAGATCGATCAAATCATCGTCGCCGACGAACTCATCGATGCGCGCCCCGGTATGCACAAAATGATGAAGCAATACGGCGTCGCCGCCATTGTGCCGTTCTACCCACGCACGCAAACGGCGGCGAGTTGGATGTTGCTCGGGAAATCGTTTAGCGACGAGGTCTATACCCCATTCGATTTCAAAATGGTCGAACAACTATTCGATCGCTTGTCCGAAATGTTTTTGGACAAGTTGGTGTTCATGCGTGCCCAACTTACCGAAGCCCGCGATCAGATGCGTTCTATGGAAGAACGTCTGCGCAAAACCGAAACCGGCTTGGAAGAACTGCGCGACGAGAATCGGCTGCTGCGCGAGCAAAATCTGCGTTTGATGGGCGAAAACGCCAAGTTGATTGAATTGCGCGTCCTGAGCTCCGCGGCGCGTGAACACATACACGTGGCAACACCCGAAGCGACGGACATGAAAGGGAAAAGCCTGGAAGAATATGTATCGGAATTCGAAGCCAGCCTGTTACAACGCACATTGAACCGTTGCGACGGCAACAAATCCAAAGCGGCGCGTCTACTGGGATTGCGTCCGAACACGCTGCACTACAAGTTGGAACGCTACGGGCTTTCCGAGAAAAAAAAGCGCGAGTAGTTTTAATCCAACGACCTTCGGCCGACGTTACGTCCTAAAGATTTGGCTGTCCGGACGTAACTTAGTTTTTTGTCCGCCACCCGCGGAATCGGGATGGGTTAAATAGGCGACGATGGCGCCGGCGATCGCCGCGGCCATCGTCTCTCCCCAAGCTTGCACTTGCGGACGAAAACCAACGTCGCACCAAAAAAGCGCGCCTTCTTCGAAACGACCGCAGAGAAAATGCACACCCGAGGGCAGCAGACTTAGCGCCGCTTCGACGTCGGAGGTGTAAGGTTTGCAGCCCAACTCACCGTTCGGATTGCCCAAATAATTTTCAATCAACATATCCGCTTTGCGTGACGGCGCGCGCAGCTGCTTCAGGAGATCACTACGAAAATCGGATTTCATACTCCACCTTCCATGTTGGTCGCCCTAGAAGCGTTGCAAAAGCCAAACCACTTCGCGGACGGGAGTTTGTCTCGGATTTTGCTCCTTTACTGAAGAAGCCTTCTTCCTTGTTCCGAGTAATGCGAAAAGCTCACTCAAGACAACGTATTTTTTATAACATTCTGGCCGGTCGGCGTTATTCGAGACCGATGGACGGTGTTCCCTCTGGCGGTCTACGGTACATACCAAGGTATCCCGACTAATCCATCAATTTTACTTTTTCGGCACCGATGTTTTGCGCTCGCTGGCGGCTTTTTTGATTAAAAAATCCACGACTTCAAACGCCGCTTTCTCGCTGCCGGCAAGACCTGGCGACGTGAGATAACGTCCATCGACCACCAGCATCGGCACGCTGTCGATCATAAACTTTACGTTTTGATCCTTCGCATGTTCGAGGCGCATGCGCACGCCGAACGAATTGGACGTCTCGATGAACTTCGCTTTATCCACGCCGTGCTCGACAGCGAATTGCGCGATGCTGTTCATATCGTTCATATGACGATTGCCGACGTGCCAGGCTTTGAAAAAATCGCCGTGGACTTTGTCGATCACGCCAAGCACTTCGAACGTGTAATAGGCCTGCGCTTGAACCATCCAATTAGAACCGACGCCCGGCGTACGCACGAAGCGAACGTTGGCGGGTAATTTTTTCACGTAGGTGTTCAACGACGGTTCCAACGCGAAGCAGTGCGGGCAGCCGTACCAAAAAAATTCGCGCAGTTCGATCTTGTCGCCCGTCTCCACCGGCTGCGGCATGGGCAATTCAAGATAGTGTTTGCCGGCTTGATAGGGTTCGGGCACGGCGTTCGCGGCGGGGGCAATCCACGCCAGGGACAATATCGTCAACAATG
>JAHFQD010000356.1 GCA_023266455.1 Candidatus Muproteobacteria bacterium | reverse complement strand
GATGTTGCGGCGCATATCGTTTAGCGCAGCCTCGTGTCGGTTGAGATGAAAGCGAATCGCGCCGCAGCAGCCGGCGGCGCGCGCGACAACGAGCTCGATGCCGAGCGCGCCGAAGACGCGCGCGGCCGCGGCGTTGATCGCCGGTAGCATGGAAGGTTGTACGCAACCGTCCAACAACAGCATTTTGCGCGCGTGGGCGCGCGTCGGTAACACACCGGCGTCGCGCGCTTTCGGCACTTTGTCCTGTAAGAATCGCGGCAGCAGCGGTCGTAAGCGTCGCGCTATCCACATCGCCGAGTTGAATAGCCATCGACGAGTAATGAAATCCGCCAGCAGAGCGCGCATTAGTTGTCGGTGCCAATCGCGTGGTGCGCGTTCTTCGACGACAACGCGACCGATATCGACTAAGCGACCGTACTGCACGCCCGACGGGCAAGTCGTTTCGCAACTGCGGCATGTTAGACAGCGATCAAGGTGTAGCCGCGTTTTCTCCGTCACGGGCGCGCCTTCGAGCGTTCGCTTGATCAAATAAATACGACCGCGCGGACTATCGAGTTCGTCGCCGAGAATCTTGTACGTTGGACAGGTCGCGGTGCAAAAACCGCAATGTACGCACTTGCGTAGAATCGATTCGGCCTCGATGCCTTGGGCGGTGTTTTTAATAAAGTCGGCGAGGTGCGTTTCCATGCGATTAAAACTCAGCGTATAGCCGGCCGGCGTTGAATACGCCGGCCGGGTCGAATTCCGTTTTGAGTGCGCGATGTATCCGCAACAGCGTCGGCGGCAACGTGGCGAAGACACCAGCGGTTTTGTCGCGCGCGCGGAACAAGGTGGCGTGGCCGCCGACGCGGGCGATAATTTCGCGGATCGCATTGGCGGCGATGTCGCCGCGAAACCAACGTAGGGCACCGCCCCATTCGATGAATTGCTCGCCGGTCAACGGCAGCGGCGCGACGGTAGACGGGACGGACAATCGCCACAACGGCGTGTCTTGGTTGAAGAACGTGTGTGTTTGTTCACGTACTTGTGTCCATAGGCGCGTTGCCGATGCACCGTCTAATTGTTCCAGGGTGCCCAGTCGTTCGACCGCGGCGTGTACGCCGACTTCCGAACCCGATAATCGCAAATGCAGTAAACCGTTGTGCCAGATGCTGGCGCTGATCGGCAACGGCTTCGCCGCCCACTCGTTGAGTTGTTGTAAAGCGGTGGTGTGATCGAAACGAAACGATAGCGTCGTTTCGGTGAATGGCTTGGGCAGAACTTTGAGCGAGACTTCCAACAGCAATCCGAGCGTGCCGAGCGATCCGGCGAGAAGGCGAGAGACATCGTAGCCGGCGACGTTCTTCATCACGCGTCCACCGAAATGCAGCACGTCACCGCGGTGATTCATCAGCGCGGCACCGAGCACGTAGTCGCGCACCGCGCCCGCCGCTTGCCGACGCGGACCGGATAAACCGGCGGCGACGCAGCCGCCGAGCGTTGCGCCGTTGCCGAAGTGCGGCGGCTCGAATGCAAGCATTTGATTGTTTTGCGCCAGCGCGGATTCGATATCCACCAACGGCGTGCCAGCGCGCGCGGTGATCACGAGTTCGGTGGGATCGTAATCCACGATCCCGCGATAGATGCGCGTATCGAGCAACTCGCCCGTTAGATTTTGACCGTAGAAATCTTTGGTGCCGCCGCCGCGAAATCGCAGCGGCGTACGCGCATCTTGTGCACGTTGAAGGGTGGCGGAGAAAGCGGCGAGGACGCTGTTCATCGTGCTAAAAACGCGGCAAATCCGGGAACGGTAACTTGCCTTTGCGCACGTGCATTTTGCCGTACTCTGCGCAACGCGCGAGCGTGGGAATCGCTTTGCCCGGATTCAACAAGCCCGCCGAATCGAACGCGCGTTTGATCGCGAAAAATGTCGCGCATTCGGCGTCGGAAAATTGCGCGCACATCGCGCTGAGTTTTTCGATGCCAACGCCGTGCTCGCCAGTGATGGTGCCGCCGACTTCCACACATTTGCGCAGCACCTCGTCGGCGAATTGTTCCGTGCGATGCATTTGATCGGGATCATTGGCGTCGAACAGGATTAACGGATGCAAATTCCCGTCGCCAGCGTGAAACACATTCGGGCAACGCAGGCCGTATTTCTTTTCCATCTCGCCGATGAAACGCAGGATCTCGCCGATGCGCCGGCGCGGGATGGTGCCGTCCATGCAGTAGTAGTCGGGCGATAAGCGCCCGACGGCGGGGAAGGCGGCTTTGCGGCCGGCCCAAAATTTGACGCGTTCGGCGTCGTCGCGCGAGACGCGGGTTGCGGTCGCACCGGATTTTTTCAGTACTTCGACCATATGCGCGATTTCGGCTTCGACTTCTTCCGTGCCGCCGTCGGATTCGCATAACAACAGTGCTTTCGCGTTCAGATCGTAGCCAGCGTGCACGAATTCTTCGGTCGCGCGCGTAGCCGGCTGATCCATCATCTCGAGTCCGGAAGGAATGATACCGGCGGCGAACACCGCGGCGACGGCGTCGCCCGCGCGCTCGACCGCGTCGAACGACGCTAGGATTACACGCGCGCTTTCCGGTTTCGGCACCAGTTTGACGCTGATCTCCGTTACCACGGCGAGCATGCCTTCGGAGCCGATCAAGAGCGCGAGGAGATCGTAGCCCGGCGCGTCGAGCGCT
>JAHFQD010000355.1 GCA_023266455.1 Candidatus Muproteobacteria bacterium | reverse complement strand
TTTTTACATTACCTACACCTTAAACGTTAACGCCACGCTCATGTTTTGGCCGTGGGTGGCGCAGCACATGAACATCGCTGGCTGGGGCGCGGTTTGCGTATTGGGTTTTATCAGCGCCGCGAGTTTGTATCGCATGGTGTCGTTGAGCGGTGGCGGCGGCGCGATCGCGACCTCACTCGGCGCGGTTCGAATCGAATCCGCGTCGAACGACCCCTCGCGACGGCAACTGCTGAACGTCGTAGAAGAGATGGCGATTGCCACCGGTATTCCGGTACCGACGGTATACGTGTTGGAAGCGGAAGCCGGCATCAACGCATTCGCCGCCGGTTACACCACCTCGGACGCCGCCGTAGTCGTGACGCGCGGAGCGCTCGAATACCTGACGCGTGAAGAGTTGCAGGGCGTGGTTGCACACGAATTCGGCCACGTGTTGAACGGCGATACACGTCTTAATACGCGCTTACTCGGCTTGTTGTTTGGGATATTGGTCATCGGCATCGTCGGACGCACGATTCTGCGCGGATTGCGCAACGTGAATACTTCTTCGCAGCGCAGCATGCTTCCCGTGGGTGTGTTGGTGTTGGGCGTGGCGTTGGTAGTGATCGGTTATATCGGAGTGTTTTGCGGACGCTTGATCAAGGCTGCCGTCTCCCGGCAGCGAGAATATCTGGCCGACGCTTGTGCGGTGCAGTTCACGCGTAATGCGCAGGGTCTCGCCGGTGCGCTGAAAAAAATCGCCGCCTCGCCGTTGCGCGGTGTCATTTTGGAAACGGACGTCGAAGAGATAAGTCATATGCTGATCGCCGACGGGCGCAAGCCGTTCATGGCGACGTTCTCGACGCATCCGCCGTTGTTGCAGCGTATCAAGACGATTGAACCCTATTTTAACGCTGCGGAACTCGATCGGATTAAATTGACGCGCGTCGCGCCGGTCGCCGGTGGTCCCGCCGCCGCGTCCGTCAAGGTGACCGAGCTGTTGCCGCAAATGGTGGTCGCCACCATCGGTAATCCGGACGCATCCCAATTACAGGTCGCGATGCTGCAGCGCGCGGGTATTCCGGAAGAGTGGCGTTCCGCGGCGCATGCACGCGAGCGTGTGACGGCGGTGGTGTTGGCGCTTGCCATGAGTCGCGATGACGCGGAGCGTGCGCGCCAAGTGGCGTTCCTGAAAGAAAAACTGTCGGAGGTGGATATCGCGCCGGTCGAAGCGATGGCCTCGCACTTGCCGACGCTCGATCCGGTTTATCGTTTACCGCTGTTATCGATGGCGTTCCCCACGCTACGCCAGTTCCCAGCGACGCAATTGCGCGCACTGATGGTGTTGGTACACGACGTGACTAAGCTCGACGGTCGTTTGGACGTTTTCGACTACACCCTCGGTCGTTTGCTGCGTTTGTATCTTGGCGAAGCGATTACGCCATTAGCAGCGTCGCAGTTGACGCCAGCGATCAAACTATTCACTGCGCGCGAGGAAATACAAACCTTATTTTCCGTAGTGGCTTATACCGGGAATGAAAACGAAGGTGTCGCGCGCAGCGCCTATGACGACAGCGTGCGGCACTTATTGCCGATGGAAACGCCGGAATACAAGTGTCCCGTCAATTGGATCGCCTTGTTCGATCGCGCCTTGACCAAACTCGATGCGCTGGCGCCGACCGATAAAGCGGAATTGATCAAAGCCCTGGTGTCGACTATTACCTTTGATAAGCAAGTGACATTAGCGGAAGCCGAATTGTTGCGCGTGATTTGCGCGAGCCTGCATTGTCCATTGCCGCCGCTCATGTCGGCGGCGTTACCCGATCAAGCGGCGGCGTGACGAGGGTATGTTTTATGAAACGCATTAGCCTTATTTTTTGGTTGTCGCTGATCGCATCTTTCGCGGCGCACGCCGAAAACAAAGAACCCGAAACGATCTTTTGGTACACCGGCAATTTTCCGCCGATTCACTTCGTCGACGGTCCGTACAAAAACAAGGGATCGGGCGATATCCGGCGCGAAATTTTGATCAGATACATGCCCGAGTTTCGGCACGAAATCGTTACCGCGGCGCCCGGCCGCACATATGAAACGCTGCGTACGCAGCCGAACGCTTGTAATGCCTCGATGTTGAAAACGCCCGAGCGCGCGGCGGCGCTGGAGTACTCAGAACCGTTTCTGCAAATTCTTCCGAACGGTTTAATCACCACGCGCGCGCGGCTGGGGTTGTTTAAACCGTTCATGAACAAGCAGGGCGAATTGAAACTCGACGCTTTCCTCGGCGCCGGCAAATATCATCTCGGCATTATCGAGGGCCGCAGCTTCGGTACCGGGATCGACGTCACTTTGAAAAATGCCGCCAATAAAGCGTCGCTGGTCGCCGTTCCCTCGAGCGATCATTTTCAAAGTCGGCTTTTAAAACTTATTCATCAGGATGAATACGAAGCGATTGTCGGCTATGCCACGGAGATGGTGTATGTCTCGCGCGACTTGGGTGTCGAGAAAGACGTGGTATTTCTTCCGGTTATCGAGGAACCTCGGCTGGTTCCCAGTTATGTCGCTTGTTCCAAATCTGAACTCGGCAAACGCATTATCGCCGCGATCAACCGCGCGCTCGCCAATCCGGAGACGCAACGCGAGGTCGATGCCGCTTATCGAAATTGGTTGGATAAAGACAGCGGCGCGCGTTTCGAATTG
>JAHFQD010000064.1 GCA_023266455.1 Candidatus Muproteobacteria bacterium | reverse complement strand
CTTCGTCAGCAGTTGTTCAATCGAGCCCGCGGGCTTTACGTTCTTCCATTCTTCCGGCTTAGTCGGATCGAACGCCGTTTTGAATTCATCGCGTAACTTTTTACCTTCGTCGTCCGGCGCAACCACTTTGTCGAGCAGTTGTCCGACGTTATCGGACATTTCGGCCTTGGTATGCATGTCGCGGATTCGGCAACGCGCGTCGTATAGCGCCTTCATCACCGGCACGCGTTTCACGACTTCTAGCGGTCCGAATTCGTCCAAGTTGGCGAATGAGAT
Source organism: Candidatus Muproteobacteria bacterium (assembly GCA_023266455.1). Classification (GTDB taxonomy): domain Bacteria; phylum Pseudomonadota; class Gammaproteobacteria; order Acidiferrobacterales; family Sulfurifustaceae; genus JAHFQD01. Next base: position 8,268 of record JAHFQD010000064.1, on the reverse strand, counting down.
GGCGCCGCTCAAGTTGCCGGTCCCGCCGGGAAGCACGTTCGCCACCGCCGCGAGTTTGACAGTCGGGGTAGCCGAAGCCATAACGGCGTTGTAATTGTCGCGGTCGATCTCGACCATCTTGCGATCTTTCACCGGCGGCAAATCGGCCAGTGGCTCTCCGGAAAGATCAGCGAAGATGCCTACGATGAAAGGCAGTTCGCGTTTCTCGATGGCGCCGCCGGTTTCGACGTCATACGTGATCTTGACACGCGGTGGTCGTATCCGCGTCAACTTGTCTTGTATGCTGCCTTGCATGTTCGCTATCCCTCACTCGTTCAAAAATCTCGCATTGGTGAAATGCACAAACGCTCGATGCGCCGTGCGCAACACGCCCCACCCCGTTACACGCGGCGGTACATCACTCTTCCGCCGGCCAGATGAAATCGAACGACTTGTCCGCGCGACTCCAGATAGTCCAGCGCTTGTTGCGCGATTTCGATGGACTCGTCGTGGCGTTGCCGCGACAACCACCACTTTGCGACGCCTTCGACGGTCTCCGCGGCATTAGGACGTACCGCCAAGTAACGTTCGATTGTTTTCGCCGCTTCCATCACGTTGGTTTGCTTGTTCGCGTTCACGCTGTTTCCTCGTCCGTCCATGTTTGGTTCGAATATCGAAACGTCAGCGATATGCGTTATAGCAATTGCTGTGCCAGCGAAAATACATCTCAAAAATACGAATGTTTTTAAATAACATGAAATCGATCCATATAAACTGAGGCGTCCGTGCCTCAGGCGCGATCGTGTCAGTGCAAAAATAATCACTAACGCAATGAAAAATCACATGAGGTAAATTTGCCGCAGGTGGGGTAACGCCGAAGGTGTCAAAACAAGAAGACGTTTTTCTCGCTCGAGTTACTCTTCCAAGGAAGCGAATGTCTTGTAAGTCTCGCGGGCGATTCCGTGTTTTTTTAATAATCGTCGGAATGCCTGGCGCTCCTTGCCGGCGCGTCGCGCAGCGAGCGAGATATTTCCGCCGGCCGCTTGCATAACGCGCTGTAAATAACTTTTTTCGAAAACGCGCAATGCGCGCATTTTCTCATCTCGAAATGGAAGCGCAGGATTCGCCGATTCGTCTTTTATTGCTGGCGCCGAGTCCATGACGGTGACGGGATCGCCTTTGACGCGCGGTACGCAAATGACGGGGTTTTTGCTCAAAACGAAAATTCGGAAAAGATAATTTTCCAGTTCGCGTACGTTTCCAGGCCAGGCGTATTCGTTCATCCATCGAAGCGTTAATGCGTGTAATCGTTTCGGCGGCGTACCGTGACGTTTCGACAGTTGATTTAGGACATGTTCGGCGAGGACCGTTATATCGCCGCTTCGCCCTCTGAGCGGTGGCAAGTGAACGTCGAGTAAGTGGATTCGATAATAGAGATCTTCGCGAAAACGCTGCTGTGCGACCAATGCATCGATGTCCTTATTGGTGGCGGTAATGACGCGCACGTCGGCACGCTGAGGCGTTTCCGACCCCAGGGGCCGGTATTCTTGTTCCTGGAGGAAACGCAGCAACGCCGCCTGCCCTTTCGGCGATAGACAGTCCACTTCGTCTAAGAACAGAACTCCGCCTTTTGCTTGCGCCACCAATCCACGGTGGGAGCGTTTGGCGTCGGTAAACGCGCCTTTCTCGTAGCCAAATAATTCCGCCAGCAGCAAATCATCGCTCAGCGCGCCGCAATTTACCGGCACGAACGGCATGTCGCGGCGAGCACTGGTGTAGTGGATGCCGCGTGCGACTAATTCTTTACCGGTGCCGGTCTCGCCTTTAATGAGGACCGGCGCGTCATACGCCGCGATCGTCTGCATAACGCGACGCATTCGACGGATTTGGGGCGAGCGACCGATTATATTCGCGTAAATTTCGGGTTCGATGTCGCGATTCGCGAACAATTCGCTAACGTGACGCAACAACGTCTCATCGTCGTACGGCGCGAACAATACGTTTGCGCAACGTTTCAGTAGGTCTTCGCGTTCAAGGACGCGTTCATCGTGGGCGATTAGCAAATCGATCGAGAAGGAATCGCATTTCGACAGCGCATGCGCGGTATCCGCCGCTTTCCCCGATCCTACTAAAAGAATGCGAGCGCTTGTTCCCATAGCGTTCGAGACGTCGGCAGGCACCATCGAACAGATGACGCTGTATGAACCATCGAAGCATACTTTTTTCACAGCATGCGCTTCGGCTTCCGTTGCGCACGCTACCAACTGGATTGCGCCATTTCGCATTCCGGTGTTGATGTCTTCTTGCTCGGCTTCCATGCCTTTACACGTTTCCATCTGTCGCTTCTGCTCGATCAATCGTTTTTATTCTTTTTATGTGCTGCTAGCGCCAATCCCAGCTATCGCAACACGGAAAAGCAAGCCCTACTCGGCATGGAGTCCGTGTAACAACGTCTGATAAACGGGATGGCTACGATGACGGCACTAGGCCGAGCCCTATGTGGGCGATGCCCGTTGCTCGTCGATACAGCTTTGGTTCGGTGGATCGCCTTCCATCTTTACTTCCGCCGATCCTTATACTCGTACTTCTTTTTTTCACGTTCGAATATCGAACTTAAAAAGAATAGAATCCCCCAAGCGTTCGTCAACAACACTTGAATATTTTTTTATTTGACATTCATATTTTTTTGATTAATAGAATTTTTAATTCGATGCAGAAAAAAAACTTCAGTAAATTCAGCGCTCAATAAATCCAGTACAAATCTCCAATCGATCAGCCGACGCAGAGTGATCACCTTGTTGACGTTGCCTGCGCCTCGGTGTCGATCATCGTTACGAAGCGGTGCGGGTTAGCGCGTGGTCGCGGTTGTCATAAAGCGGGCGTCTACGGATGCCCGCTTATTTAGTTTTTATCTTTATTTTTCACTGGATCGGCAAAACTAATTGATTCGGCTTAATAAAATGTCTTTTAATAAAATCAGCCGATATATTGTCGAAAACAGGTTCAGCGGATCGATTAACTAACGACGGGAACACCCCTGTTTCCCCACTGTTCAGGAGAGTTTGTACATGAACAAGATGCCTATCTTGAAAATAACCAACATTCGATTCGGAGAAATTGCATGACGGCAAATAAACCTCCTCGCCGCTGGCTGCGAAGCGTCGTCGCATTGCTGTCGGGAATGTTCGTCGGCGCAGTGCTTTCGCTTGGCACCGATCAGATTCTTCACGTGCTCGAGGTTTATCCGCCGTGGGGTCAACCGATGCACGATCCGGGTTTGAATCTTTTGGCGTTGAGTTATCGCGTTGTTTATAACGCCATCGGTTGCTATCTCGCCGCGCGACTCGCGCCGAGTTCGCCTATGCGCCACGCCATGATCTTAGGGTGGTTGGGTTTTGTGGTGAGCTTAATGGGCGCAATTGCTATGTGGGATTTCGGTCCGCATTGGTACCCGATTATTCTCGCGATTACATGTCCCCTTTCCGCTTGGGTTGGCGCTCGTCTTTACCTGGGAAAGACGACATAAAACCGCAGGTTTCGTCGCTGTTGAGGAATCATGAGAGTTTGGCTGGTTCATTAGCAGCGACGAATTGAAACACGCCGCTCGCTTTTAACGTCCATAAAAGCCAGTTCTATGAATGCCGCCCAATTGAAATCCATGCCGTCCGAGGATCGGCTTTTCCCGAGTTCTGTAAAATTAAGCATCTACATGCCTGGGTTTATTGGACTGTCATAAGCTCCATAAATCTAGGAAAAACGAAAATAGTAACGAGAACGAATGGCGTCAAACAAAAAAGATCGTCGTTTTGAATGCACCGGGTGTGGTGATTGTTGCACGGGAAACCCTAAGTACTATTGGGTTGAAACCACACGTCTGGAACAACAACGGATCGCCCAGTACCTCGACATTTCTCTTAAATGGTTCCGTCGCCGCTACGCTGTGCGCGAAGGCGACGCGGAAGGGATCAGCATGCGAGGCGGACGCTGCGCATTTCTCGACGGCAATCGCTGCCGCATTTATTCTGTCCGTCCCACGCAATGCCGCACCTATCCGTTATGGCCGGCGCTGTTATCGAGCGACGCCGCATGGAAAGCCGAGGCGCGCCGTTGCGAAGGCATCGGCCGCGGCGCCATCATCCCGCTGCGGAGAATCAAAGAGCTCCTGAAGTAATCTCGTCGGCGCATGCAACGCTTGAATTCTTCTTCTGTCAAATTGAGCGGCTTATTCTTCCTCGCGTGCTTCTAGGCGGCGCTCGCTTTGTTCTTCCTCCAACGCGTGTTGTTCTTGCAACGGCGCTTCCCAATCCGCTTGCCGCATACCGGTATCACGGTAACCGAGATCATCGCCGCGAATGGTATCCATCGGGCCGGTCCAATCTTCTGGCGTCGCGATCGGTTCGATGTCGAGTGCGTACCAATCTGGTAAGTCGATCTCTTCTAAGTCACCGTCGAAATGCTGAACTTCAACGGTGTCGTCGATATCGTCGAAAGCCGTTACTTGGAATGGGTAACCTTTGTCGAGATGCTGGTACCACTGGTTGATGACCGGTTTGCGATAGATAGGCATGCGCTACTCCTTAATTCAACGAGAGTCGGTGAAGGTCACCGTGATCGATCGAATTCGGAAAGTCGCAACCAGTGTAACGCGCAAACTCGCCGATCGTAAAACACATTCCGATCCTGTCGAATATCAGCGCGATTTTTCGTCGCGTTCTTGGCGTGCTGGTCGATTGTGGGAGTTAACGACTTCGCGGGAATACGTATATCGTTTGGAATCCTTCGTCGTTGTCGATCTATTCGATTCCAATAACTTGGCAAGTTTCGTAACAACGCAATTTGTTCGGCCAAGTAACGGGTGTAGGTACCCGGTGCGGCGATAACGATTAATTCCAGCCCCGTATTGTTCAGCGACCACGATTTATGAAGATTGCCGCATAAATTTTGTCGACTTGACAATCATTTGTAGCGTTACGACCCCACCTCCGTGCGCCCCAATAGGACTCGGCGGCAGCTATACTCGTTTTTGTTGTTCGCAGAGCCTTTTTTAACTAGATGGGGTTTTTCATGCGCGCATTGATGTCGTTAGCGCTTATTACATTGGCCATCGTTACGATCCCCGCGTATGCCGCGGATGATTGCAAATACCGCGGTGATCTCGACACATCGTACTGCGATGAAGATAAAGATCTCGTGGCCGATCCGCCGAAGAATCCAAGTTTGTTCCGCAATCCTGAAACCATCGTGTTTAGTTTTACCCCGACGGAAAATCCGGATTTGCTCGAGAAGATGTTTGCGCGGTTTACCAAGTATCTTGGGCAATGCATCGACAAAAAAGTCGAGTATCTGAAAACGTACTCTTATACCGAAGAGATCGAAGCGATGCGCGAAGGCAAGTTGCATGTCGGCGCGTTTGCGACCGGTCAAGCAGCTTTCGCGGTGAACGTTGCCGGCGCCGTTCCTTTCGGCGTGAAAGGCGATAGCAAACGATTCCACGGCTACAACTTGTTGTTCATCGTGCGTAAAGACAGCCCCTATCGCAAATTGACGGCGCTTAAAGGTAAGACGGTGGCGCATGTCACCAGTTCTTCTAATTCGGGGCATCTTGCGCCGATGGCGTTATTTCCCACGCTTGGTTTGACCCCAGGCAAAGACTACAAGATCGAATTTTCAGGGAAACATGACGAATCAGTTTTCGGCGTATTGTCGGGGAAGTACGACGGCGCGCCCGTGGCGTCAGACGTTTTTTATCGCATGGCCGCGCAAGGTCGTATCAAGGAAGAGGATTTTCGCATTCTGTATATAAGCCCCGCGTTTCCAACCGACGTCCTTTCCTACGTGTACGATCTTGAACCGACTCTGCGCGACCGTGTCGTAAAATGTACGTACGACTATCGTTTCGAACCGGAGTTGAAAAAAGCCCTCGCCGACGCGGATCGCTTCTATCCAGTTTCTTATAAAAAAGATTGGGAACTGGTCCGCACCGTCGCCGCACTGGGTGACGGCCTCGACCGCAAAGCCTATGAGGCGAACAAAAAACGCGAAGAGGAAGCGCGGAACAAAAAGAAATAACGCCGATTAGCAAGCGTTAAAAGAGCACCGATGGCTAATCATGCGGAAGAAACACAAGTATTCATTTCCACGTGATCTTTTATGGTCGACGAATATCTTTCGATAAAATCCCCACATTGATCGGCGACGTCGTCTTTACGGCGATCCAACGTTAAGACATGGTAAGTATCGTCGAAATAGCATATTTCGATTTTTTTAGAACCGAGCTTACCGGCGAGGAAGCGGGCGTTTTCTATGCTCGCCATGTCATCTTCCGTTGCATGAAGAATTAAAACCGGCGCAATAATCTTCGATAAGTCACGTTTTGTCGATCGAATAAGTCCGACCGTTTCGCACACGGTCACCGCCGGGAATTCGGAATAACCATATTTTTCCGGCATATCGTTATGGCCGCTGTTATATAACGCCGCTACCAAATTGCGTAGGCGTTCGTCTTTGATGCCGTACGGCGCCGGTTCTTTATACGATAGAAAATAACGCAGCGGGGAATAGAGTGCGATCGGCAACAATAAACGCCGTTTAAGCTGCGACACGTTCCAGCCGTCGTAAAAGAAAGTGGCGGACAATGTAATAACGCCGCTTACTTGTTCCGGCCGCTCCGCGGCGAGCTTTAACGCAAGCAGCGCGCCCATAGATAAACCTGAAACAAAAACGACGTCGCATTCAGTGCGCAGGAAATCGAAACCAGCTGTTACCGATGCGTACCAGTCGTTCCAATGCGTCGCTTTGAGATATTTAATCGAAGAACAGTGGCCGGCCAACTGCGGGCAAGCCACCGTGAATCCACGCGCCGTCAGTTTGCGCGTCAGATGCTTCATCTCGACCGGTGTGCCAGTGATTCCGTGGATCAACAATACGCCGACGCGACCGCGCTTCTCGTATGTCCCGTGGGGACCGAGCGCCTCTCTGGCGAGACTATTGACGTCTCCAACGATCATTCCGCCCCGCAGCGTTTAAGAAGATTCTCGAATAATTCGACGCCGAGATCGATCTCGTCTTCCGTAATTTCCAACGACGGTGCTAACGTGAAAACGTTTTTGTAGTACCCACCCACGTCTAACACCAAGCCGTACTCGCGTCCGCGTGCATTGATGTTGCCCTTCAGACCTTCTTCAAAAATGGCGGTAGTGAGCTTAGCGTTAGGCGTGAACCCGTCGCTTTGGCACATTTCCATCCGCAACGCGAGTCCGATCCCGTCGACGTCGCCGATGGTCTTCCAACGTTTTTGCAAATCTTTTAAGCGTTCTAGGAAATACGTGCCCTTGGCATTGACGCTTGCTTCATAATTTTTTTCCGACACCATTTTTATCAATTCGAGTGCCGTCGCCGTGCCCAATGTATTGGACGAAAATGTCGAATGCGTCGAACCCGGTGGAAACTTTTCCGGCGTGATCAAGCCTTCACGCGCCCAAATACCCGACAACGGATTCAGGCCATTAGTGATTGCTTTACCGAATATCACGATATCCGGTTTCAAGCCGAAATGTTCGAACGACCAGAACTTGCCGGTTCGATGAATGCCCATCTGAATCTCATCGACGACCAGCAGAATGCCGTGTTCTTTAAGAACGCATGACAACTCTTCGAAGTATCCTTTCGGCGGAACGACGTAACCACCGGTACCCTGGATCGGTTCCACGTAGAACGCGGCGAACTCGCTTTCTTTCGCTTTGGGGTCCCATACGGAGTGATACTCCGTCTCGAATAACTTTTCGAACTGTTTGACGCAATAAAGGCCGCAATCTTCGCGCTTCTTGTCGTATGGGCAACGGAAGCAATACGGAAACGGAATGAACTGCGCGCGGTCGGAGAAGTGACCATAACGGCGACGATAACGGTAACTGGAAGTAATCGCAGAAGCACCCAGCGTTCGACCGTGGTATCCGCCCATAAACGCGAACATAAGACTTTTCTTGGTCTCATTGCGTACGAGTTTCAGTGAATCCTCGACGGCTTGCGCACCACCGACGTTGAAATGCACGCGACCTTTCATACCGGTGCGTTTTTCCATCATCGTGCACAGCGCTTCGGCGAGCTCGATCTTTTCGGCGTGTAAATATTGACATGCGAGCTGCGGCAACGTGTCTATTTGATTTTTCAGCGCGTTGTTCAGCCGTTGATTTTTATATCCGAAGTTGACGGCCGAATACCACATTTGCAAATCCAGATAGGGCGTCTTCGTTTCGTCGAAGAGGTAACTTCCCTCACAGCCGGAAAATA
>JAHFQD010000354.1 GCA_023266455.1 Candidatus Muproteobacteria bacterium | reverse complement strand
TAATCCGGTTCGCTCATGCCCGAAGACAAGCGCGACGGCACCTTGCGCCGTCCCTTCCACCAAGCGCTGCGCGCACGCTTTGGGTTCGAACCCCGGCCAACCGATACGTCGATCGCGCGCGCTTGTACCGATCACCAGATGGCAATCGGCGATCGCCGCCGGCAACGTGTCATAGACACAAATGTTTTCCACTACATCTTGCGCATCCGCGGCGAGCGCGATCGCATCCGGATGTGGAAACTTCAACGGTGAAACCAGCGCCAACTGCGTCAGCCCCATGTTCTTCATAGCGCGAGCGGACGCACCGATGTTGCCGGGATGGCTCGGTCGGCACAACACAATGCGGATTGCTTCCAAATTCATATTTATTCTTTGAGATACCGTTATAAAGGTTCCAGATACGGCGCTTCCCCGCTACAATGCGCCCCTTCTCGGATTCCAAGTTCTTTAGAAAATCGCCGCCATGCACCCGATGTTAAATACGGCTATCAAAGCCGCCCGCCGCGCCGGGACCGTTATTATGCGTCATTCGGATCGCCTCGACCGCCTCACCGTGGAGACTAAAGGTCGCGCGGATTATGTCAGCGAAGTCGATCGCATGGCCGAAGCCGAGATCATTCACATACTACGTCAGGCCTACCCCGATACCGCCATCCTCGCCGAAGAAAGCGGCGCATCGGAAGGCAACGATCTTTGTTGGATCATCGATCCGCTCGATGGCACGACGAATTTCCTTCATGGTTATCCGCAGTTCAGCGTTTCGATTGCGCTACGTAATAAAGACCGTCTCGAGCAAGCCGTCATTTTCGATCCGAACCGGAACGAACTATTTACCGCTTCGCGCGGTCACGGCGCTTATATGAACAATCGCCGCATGCGCGTCAGCCGCGTACAACAATTGGACTACGCCCTCCTCGGCACGGGTTTCCCGTTTCGTTCGCACGCGCATCTTGACGTATGGATGAACATCCTACGAATGATGATCAAAGACACCAGCGGTATACGGCGCGCTGGTTCCGCCGCACTCGATCTCGCGCACGTCGCTTGTGGACGCTTCGATGGATTTTGGGAATTCGGCCTCGGGCCATGGGATATGGCCGCGGGTTGCTTATTGATTCAAGAAGCCGGCGGTATCGTCAGCGACATACGTGGCGGCGCGAATTATCTGGAGAGTGGAAACGTTCTCGTGGGTAGTCTCAAACTGCACCACGAAATGTTGAGCCGCATCGCGCCGCTATTGCCGGCGGATGTTACAGCGTAGTCATCCGATAACATTTCCAACGATCACTTTTTCCGCCGAACCGGTGCGCTCGATAACATCGAGCACCCGTATGCGGCGTGTCGCGCGATCCGTCTCCGCGAGAAAGTAATCTTTCCCAATCTGCAACGCGCCGCGCGGCGTGAGCAAACTCGCCGGGCTGTGCGTCGCTTCGATCGCTGGCATCCACAACGCCGCTACTGCCATGCGTGGTTGGTCCCCGTTCGCGGCCCACACCGAAACCGACGTTACTTCCGGCGCTATCAGTTCAACGCCCATTTCGATGCCCTTCGCGCCCTGACCTTTAAACCAACGTACGACACCGACGTTCCATTGACCAGAAGCGGTAGTGCGCTGAATGCCTAAGATTTCACCAACGCGAAATTTCGCGCCGGGTTCGTTAGCATGCGCCATCAACAATCCTTGCGCGCTTACGTCGCGAACCTGCCATACGTCCACGCGAAACGTATCGCGCGATGCCGCATAGGGATTCTCCGCGTTATCGAGCGCGACATAATCTTCCTCCTTCGTTTCGATGCTCTCCGCTTCCGTCGTGGGCAATTCCGACGTGGCGTCTTTCGCATTAAACGGCGTATCTTCTTGGTTCGAAGAAGCGTTGAATGCTTTTTGACCACCAGCGAAAAAATGTACCGCGCTGATACCGGCGCAGACCGACACCGTCTCGTCGCGCTTTATACGCGAGTGCCGACGGCCGGCCGCTTGAAAATATTCGCGGTGCAAACGTTGCAGCATTTCTTTACACGTCGCATCTAAACAATCGACACCGAGCCGCAAATCTTTTGCGGTTTCCCCTTGCTGAAGTCGTTCGATGAATAGTTGTAACGTCGTGACAAATTCGTTCGCGTCGAAAATTCGCAGCTCCGAACTTTCGTTGCCGATCGGCCAACGCGGCAACACCGACGGCGGCGAGTCGATTTTCGAATCGATCAAGAAACAACCCTGCGTTCCCGGCCGTGACAACGATGACACGATGCGCGTCTGCTCCACCCAATGTCCGACGAAACGATATGCCAAATCGCATTCGCCGAAAGACATTTGATAAGGATTGGCGATACCTAACATAAGAAGACGCCGATAACGCCGAGAAACCGTCATCTCGATGATGCCAGAACCTTTCACATCCGCCTGGACCACTTCTTCGTGACGTTTATGGGTTTCAGCGAATCGATAAAGCGTGTGCGCATCGCGCCAGATGCCTGGCGGATAAGGCAGATAAAGCTGATACGAACGCAACAAGATCTCGCCCAAATGATGCAGCGCGCGTTCGGTCGCCGGCGCGAACAAATGCCAACGATTCCAAGGCAACCAAATCTTCGGCAAATCACGCACAACGAGTTTGTACCCGTTGGCCTGTTCGATATTGATTTGGCAGACGAATTCAGCCAAGCGGCGCAGATTCACTTGCATCGGAAA
>JAHFQD010000353.1 GCA_023266455.1 Candidatus Muproteobacteria bacterium | reverse complement strand
TCATCGACGGCGGGAAATCCGCCGAAATGAAAAGGTCCGAAGCCTTGCGCGCGAGCATGATTTTTAAAACGTGATACAGAAAAACCGTCGCCTGCTCCGAATTCATTGTTTGTTCTTGAATCATCGATCAACATCCTTTGGTTTCGGCGCGACGGTTAATCGCCCAATTATGAAAGAAACATGGAAATCGCCGCTGTCGATCGCGCGGCGGCTCGCTTCGGTATCCAACCCGCCCAAAAAACTTCCACACATTCGTGCAACCAACGTGCCGGAAAAAATTAAATCTCGACAAAAGAGGCTCGATATTCCGCAGTTTTTTTTATGCTACCGCCTTGAGAAACGCGTTAACTCTGTTACCGCCGAACCGGTGAGCGCCAACCTTAACGTTACAAATGGCATTTATCTGCGGGAACTTCGAGGCTGAGGAATGTCTACTGACCGAGAAGTCGCAATTCCCTTTAAAAACGAAAGGAGCAGATTATGAAGAAGCTATGGCTAACTATTTGCGCAGGCTGTTTTGTTGCTTCCCTGAGCGGTGCGGTGTTGGCCGCCCAATCGCCGGATCCGGATAAACGCTACGACGGCGCCAAGGAAAAGATCGACGGCGACTACCAGGGCGCCAAGAAACAAGCCGACGCGGATTACAAAGCCGCCAAAACGCGCTGCGCCGAGCTGAAAGGTCAGGAAGAAAACCGCTGCAAGAGCGACGCGAAAGCCGAGTATGAAAAGGCCGTCGGCGAAGCGAAGGCTAAGGAAGCCGAAGCGAAAGGACAGGCCAAGGCGAATCGCGAAAACGCCAAGGCCGACCGCACGCGTTAAGTCGTACTCTCTCCTGGTTGTAAACAAAGGGCCGCAGGATGCGGCCCTTTGTGTTGGTCTATTTGATTTCTATTCGGCGCGGTACGACTTGACCCGCGATGCCACCCCCGACATGATGCGCGTGCTTTGATCACGCTCATGCACAGGGGAATGTCTGATGGACCAGTACGTCAAAGTTACTTTTCACTGCCGTTGCGCAGTTTTGGTGGACGGCGTCGAAGCCGGATTCACCAATAAAATCTTTCAAGTCGAAACCGGCAAGCATGTCTTCGATCTTGGAACGAATCCGTGCAATCCCACCAACCACACCATCGACGTTTGCAACACCTTACCGGATAAACCCTTAGTCATTATTTTCGAGAAGGTTTAACCATGCGCGCCACTCGGCTGCTCGCCGCATTCCTGGTCGCACTCGTTTCCGCGTGCGCGTCGTTTCCCGAGACTAAGCAACTCGCAACGTACGATAAGACACAGGGCTATCGCTACGATTCGCTCGACGCCAAAGAAAACAAAGAGGATCTTTTCGTCGTCGTGTCCTTCTCCGGCGGCGGCACGCGCGCGGGCGCGTTGGCATATGGCGTGTTGGAAAAATTGCGCGCGACGACGATCGACATCGATGGCGAACGGCGCAATCTTCTTAAAGAAGTCGACGTCATTTCGTCCGTCTCTGGCGGCAGTTTTCCGACGGCGTATTACGGTTTGTACGGCGACGAAATCTTCGACTCCAATAGCCGCTTCCAACGCAATTTCCTGTATCACAACATCCAAAGCGATCTGATTTTTTCGTTGTTCAATCCGTACAACTGGTTTCGCCTGATGTCGCCGGAGTTTGGTCGCATCGAACTCGCCCAAGAGTTGTATCAAGATTTATTGTTCGACGGCGCAACCTTCCGCAATCTCGAACAACGCCATCGCAAGCCGTTCTTAATGATCAACGCCACCGACATGGTCAAAGGCGCGCAGTTCACGTTCACGCAAGCGCAGTTCGATCCTCTGTGCGCGGACCTAGGCAGCGTAAAAATCGCCCGCGCCGTCGCCGCGTCGTCGAATTTCCCGGTCGCGTTCTCGCCACTCACGATTAATAGCTATCCCGGCAGTTGTAACTACGTCGAACCGCGTTGGGTAGAACCCGCGTTGCACGATCTCGATATCAATCCCGACCGTTACTACCGTGCGCGCATGCTGCGCACCTACCAGGAAAAAGAGCACAAATACGTACACCTGCTAGACGGCGGCGTCGCCGACAACATCGGCCTGCGCGGCCCGCTCACGTCGATGCGCTCGAACGATGTCGAAGGCAGCATCCTCAACAAGATCAACTTAGAGAAAATCAAAAAACTGGTCCTGATCACCGTCGACGCCAAAAACGAAATCCCCAGCAAACTCGACCAATCCGCGAGCGCCCCCGGCACCGCGACAGTCATCAACTCGATCTCGACCGTCCCGCTGGATAATTACTCGTTCGACACGCTGGAGTTAATCAAAGACACCATCCGCCGCCGCGACGACGCGCAACGCACGCAGCCGGATTTGCATCAACTGGAGATTTATCGAATTTACGTCGGCTTCGACCAAATCAAAGACGCCGCTGAGCGGAAAGCTTTCTTCGAAATCGACACGTCGTTTAATTTACCGAAGGAACAAGTCGATGCGTTACGGCGCAAAGCTGGCGACATCCTGGCGCAGTCGCCGTGTTTTCAAAAATTAATCGGCCCAGGGATGAAGAAAACAAAAGGGGCATCCTTAGCCTGTCCTTAGACGTTCGACGTGACGATTGAAATGTTTTCGCGTTGACCTGCCATTCGTTCTAATCCATGATCCAGGCGCTGTTTCCGAATCGCTTGGAGAACCCCATGAAACACGGATGTCGAGTCGCCT
>JAHFQD010000352.1 GCA_023266455.1 Candidatus Muproteobacteria bacterium | reverse complement strand
GATTACCGGCGGTTGCGTGGCATTGATCGATGCAATTAATACGCTACGCGGCAAATCGTCGATGAACAACAATCCGGTGAAACAATTAATCGCATCAGTTTCCGTCGGTGTTGTCAGCGATACGCCGGTGCTTGATCTCGACTACCTCGAAGATTCGAGCGCTGGAACCGACATGAACGTGGTAATGAACGATGCCGGCGGTTTTATCGAAATCCAAGGCACCGCCGAAGGCGCGGCATTCTCGCGCGAGCAATTGATCGCGATGCACGAACTGGCCGAACGCGGCATCCGCGAACTATTCGCGCTGCAACGTCAGGCGCTTGGCATTTGATTAAGCAGCTCGTTCTCGCGTCGAACAACGCCGGGAAGCTGCGCGAATTCGGCGAACTGATGGCGCCGCTCGGCATCGACATCCTGCCGCAATCGCAACTCGGCGTTTCCGAAGCCGACGAACCGCATTTTACGTTCGTCGAGAACGCGCTCGCCAAAGCGCGCCACGCGGCGCAACACGCCAAACTACCGGCATTCGCCGACGACTCCGGCATCTGCGTCGCGGCGCTGCACGGCGAACCGGGCGTGCATTCGGCGCGCTTCGCGGGAAATCCGAAATCGGACCCGCGCAACAACGAAAAACTGGTGACGCTGCTGCAATCGCAAACGGATCGACGCGCGCATTATTACTGCGCGGTGGTATTGGTGCGGCACGCGCAAGATCCGGAACCGTTGATCGCCGAAGGTCGATGGCATGGCGAGATCATCGCGACACCACGCGGCGACGGCGGCTTCGGTTACGACCCGTATTTTTTCGTTCCGGCTCTCGGTAAAACCGCCGCTGAACTTCCCGCCGAAGAAAAAAATGCGATTAGTCATCGCGGACAGGCGCTGCGGAGATTGATTGCCATGTTGCGCGAACGCGAAAATATCTAAGCGACTGCAACAAAATAAACAAAGCTAAAATTCCTGTCACTTCTCGTCTCTGGGGAAAGAGGGATTCAGGCCTTTCTCTCGCAAGAAGGTCGGAATGAGAGAAGATTTTTCATTCTGTTACGGTCTCTAAAAAGTCCCCCTAAGCCCTTTGCCCCGAACTGTTAGAATCCTCCGCTATTCGTCCCGATCGGAATGACAGCACATGGAAATTTTCGCGACTCTTCTCGACATCGTTCTCCATCTCGATGTACATCTTGCGGCGCTGCTGGCGCAATACGGCGCGTGGGTTTATTTGATTTTGTTCGCGATCGTTTTTTGCGAAACCGGTTTAGTCGTGACGCCGTTTCTTCCCGGGGATTCATTGTTGTTCGTTGCCGGTGCGTTGGCGGCCACGGGTGGATTGGATATCGGCATTCTGATTCCGCTGCTGATTGCCGCCGCCCTCATTGGCGACAACGTGAATTATTTCGTCGGCCGATCCATCGGCCCGAAAGTTTTTTCGTGGGAGCATTCGCGCTTTTTCAATCGGCGCGCGTTCGACAAAACACATGCGTTCTACGAACGCCACGGCGGCAAGACCATTATCATCGCGCGCTTTTTACCTTTGGTGCGCACCTTCGCGCCGTTCGTGGCAGGCATCGCGCGTATGACGTATTTGCGTTATCTCGCGTTCTGCGTCGCTGGCGCGTTGTTGTGGGTCGGATCGCTCGGATTGGCGGGATACTGGTTCGGCAATCTGCCGATTATCAAGGATAATCTGACGCTGGTGATTTTAGCGATCATTGCAATGTCGTTAGCGCCACTAGCGATCGGCTATGTACGCCATCGCATCGCCGAACGACGTTACGCCTAAAAAGAAAACGGCGGTATTCATTGTGAATACCGCCGTCGATGTACAACAGATTCGCGTTAACGCGAAAAGCGATTCGAATTGCGATTAGTCGGTGCACCCGACTGCACCTCGCCGCGCCACCCGCCGGTTTCAGCACCACGGGTTTCGATAAATTCCTTGAAGCGCTGTAAATCGCCTTGAACGCGGCGCGACAAAATGCCGAGTGCGTCGCCGATGTTTTCAATCACGCCTTTCGGATCGTATTCCATAATTAATCGCACGCGCGTGCTATCGGCGCTCGTCGGTTCGAAAATGACGGTGCCGATATTTCTGGCGCCACGAACGCTGCTCCAGGAGATGCGACGATCCGGAACTTGTTCGGTGATCTCGCAATCCCATTCTTCATCTTTGCCCCAGATTTCTGCGCGCCAGTGAAGATGCGTGTCGTCGAGTTGCCGTACTTCCTGCACACCTTCCATGAACCGCGGAAAGTCTTCGAACTGCGTCCATTGGTTGTATGCGGTATGTACGGGCACGTCGACTTCGATCAATTTCTCGATTCGCTCCATAACAACCTCCTCGCTGATAAAACCATTAGGTTTCGGCAAAACCGTCGCCATGGAGACGTGCGGGTTCTACCCGAGACACACAAGTTATTAGTGCGGCATTCCCGGTCGCCGGGACGACCCGAGTCGAACGTCGCATCTCGATTCGAATGAGTTTTTAGACCCAGGCGCCAGATAGCGGTTCCATGCGGCATTTAACGGTGATTTCCTAGGTATTCGGTTAAAATAACGCCCTAATCTTGAGCCCATTCGTGACTTCGTCCTCCCTGCCACCGCTTTCGCTTTATGTGCACATGCCTTGGTGCGTGCGCAAATGTCCGTATTGCGACTTCAATTCGCATGAAGCGCGCGCGGCGATTCCGGAAGACGCCTAC
>JAHFQD010000351.1 GCA_023266455.1 Candidatus Muproteobacteria bacterium | reverse complement strand
GTTAGCGATGACATGCGGCGCGCGGCCAAGGCGATCAACTTCGGGTTGATCTACGGCATGTCGGCCTTCGGTCTCGCGCGCCAGCTCAAGATCGATCGCAGTTCGGCACAGAAATACGTCAAACTTTATTTCAGTCGTTACCCGGGCGTGAAAGCGTTCATGGATCGCACCCGCGAGCAGGCGAGAAAACTCGGTTATGTGGAAACCTTATTCGGACGGCGTTTGTACCTGCCGGAAATAAACGTTTCTAACGTCGGTCGTCGCCAAGCGGCGGAACGCGCCGCGATCAACGCGCCGATGCAAGGCACGGCGGCGGATCTCATCAAACGCGCCATGCTCGAAGTCGATGCCTCGTTGACGACGTCGCGCCTGCCGGTGCGCATGATCATGCAAGTGCACGACGAATTGGTATTCGAAGTCGCCGAAAACGCCGTGGACGACGTCTGCCAACTTGTGCGCCGCTGTATGGAGGGGGTCGGATCCTTGTCGGTGCCGTTAGAGGTTGATGTCGGTATCGGCCTGAACTGGGACGAAGCGCATTAGGAATAGTTTTTTGGTAGAGACTGTCTATACTCGTATTACTTTCGATTCGTCTAACCCCGCTCCTCCTCCCTGAGCGGGGGTCCCGGCGGAAACGCCGGGACATATTCGCCCCGGATGACGCTTGTTTCCGGGGTTTTTTTTGGTCGCGGAATTCCTTCATTAAAACACCCAGTGAAATTGACCGAGGTTGGCCCTCTTGGTATAAGGCCACCCCAAGTTTGTTTACTCCGTTTTAGGGGGATGCATGTCGTTCACGAACGTATTGGCCAGGTTGGCGCGGGTCGCTGGCCTGATGATGGTAGTTTTGGCGGTCGCACCTGCAATAGCGGGAGACATTAACGCCGGCAAGACGAAGGCGACGGTGTGTGCCGCGTGTCATGGTGCCGACGGCAATGGTGGCGCCGATCCTTCTTGGCCCAAACTAGCCGGGCAGCATGAAAACTATTTGATCGCCCAGCTGACCGCGTTCAAAACCGGTACACGGCAGAATCCCCTCATGGCCGGTATGGCCGCCGGGTTGTCGAAAAAAGAAATCGAAGATCTGGCCGCTTATTTCTCGTCTCTGACGCTCAGAGCGGGCGCCGCCAAGAGTGAGGACTTGGCTAAGAAGGGTGAACATGTTTATCGCGGCGGCAATGCCAAAACCGGCGTGTCGGCCTGCATGAGTTGTCACGGTCCCTCGGGACACGGTGTCCCTCCGCGTTTCCCCAAGATTTCTGGGCAGAACGCTAGTTACACGGAAGGCCAGCTGTTGGCGTTTAAGTCGAGCAAACGCGCCAGCGATGGCGAGATCATGACGCGCATTGCGTTTCGCATGTCCGAAGGTGAAATCAAAGCGGTGTCGGAATATATGGCCGGTTTGCACTAAACCAAATAATTAGTAGTAGAACGGTAACGAACGGGCAGCCAAGAGCTGCCCGTTTTTTTTGCAGGAATCGAAATCACCTTGTTTTTACGGGCGCAATTCCACCATCGGGTCCGAAATAGTCCGGCTTTTTCAAAGAACGGCAGTTTTATCCTGCCCAGAAGTGGCATCTCGCGTTTTTCGTCCATTTCTCTTTAACCGCCCGTCCAAACCATAAATAGGTTTATTCCATTAATTTCAATGGGTTGAATAGGATATGGGGGTTGGCACAGGGGTTGCTTTGTATATAGCAAGTAAACAAGGACGCGCGATAGTAAGGGTAAAGCGAAAACAGACGTTCGGAGAGATGAAAATGCTAAGCCATATCGTCAATTTAGTGCAGAACTATGAAGTAGACCACGGACTGCGTCCGAACGTGGTTTACATGAACGAGACACATTACAGCTACCTACGTGAAGAGCTACCCGGCGTAAGGGACCATCACGAGGTAGTCCGGATTCTGGGCGTCGATATCGCCCTTGCCGACGATGTCCTGCACCCGCAAGTAGCGACGGTGCGATTCGCGGCGGAGAACATCCTAGTCAGTTAACGATCAGCTGTGCGGGGGCACACGACGGGCCGGAAAAAACCGGCCCGTTTTCTTTTCTATATTCGCAATCCTTTAAGTCCGTAATGGTTGGGCTATAACAAGAAAGGAATACTAATTTTCAACAAATAGGACATTAGGGGGCGGGTATTATGACGGGCAGCTTCGATTTTTCGTTGGTATTGTTGTCGTATGCCATTTCCGTATTCGGGTCCTACACCGGACTGATGCTCGCTGGGCAAGTATCCACCTCCGGTAAGATAAATTACGGTTGGTTATTCTGCGCCGCGATCGCATTGGGCGGCGGCGCGATATGGTCCATGCATTTCATCGGCATGTTGGCTTACAAAGCGCCCGTCGCGGTGGGTTACGACTTAACGTTAACCATCTTGTCGATGCTAGTCGCTATCGTGTTCACCGGGATTGGCGTCTTTTTGGTTATCCGTCAAAGCAGTATGAAATTTTCCACACTGGTTGTCGCCGGCGTCGCCATGGGGTTGGGCGTCGCGGCCATGCATTACACCGGTATGGCGGCGATGAAGTCGCAGGCGGCAATGCATCACGATACCGAAATCGTTGTGATTTCTATCGTGATCGCGATCGTCGCGTCGATCGCGGCGTTATGGATCGCTTTTACGATTAGAAAAACTTGGCAGAAGGTCGCCAGCGCTTTCGTGATGGGCGTCGCGGTTTGTGGAATGCACTATACGGC
>JAHFQD010000063.1 GCA_023266455.1 Candidatus Muproteobacteria bacterium | reverse complement strand
CGTGTGTTCGAAATCCACGTTCTGTCCTTCGGCTAGGCTTTTGTAGCCGTCGGATTCGATCGTGGAGAAATGCACAAACACATCCTCACCACCATCGCCCGGAATAATGAAGCCATAACCTTTCGCATTGTTGAACCACTTTACTCGACCGGTCTGCATGCTCGCTCCTTTTGTAGAAACTCTCTTTTTCGTATACCGCCGGCGGCAGCGTGCAGCCGACCGACGGACGCGGAGCATCGTACGCCAAGGTTTAAATCAACACAATGCACGGGCTATTGATCCACTGACCGATCGGTCGGGATTTTTTTTAATCACACGTCATCCCGACTGTAGCGATTTGAGCGACGCATTTGTTTGGATCGACCACGGTGTTTTTTCGCTTCCATACGCCGTTCTTTTTCTGCACGCGGCACTTTGGTGGACTTGCGTGGCTTATCGCGATGATTGAGACGCCGTAGTCTCTCCGCCAAACGCTCGAACGCGATGTCACGATTGCGGGTCTGCGAACGCGTGTCGGATGCGATCACGCTCACGCCGGAAGGCAAATGGGTTAAGCGCACCGCGGATTCCGTTTTGTGTAAGTTCTGACCGCCATGGCCCCCCGCACGAAATGTGTCGATGCGAACTTCGCGTTCCAGGTGATGACGATCGACGTGATATTTCATCGACGTATCAGCCGCCTTTCTTTATCCATTGCTTAATCGCGTCGACGGTTTCACTCTCGATGCCGTTGAACCCATGATGCGCTAACGCTTCGCAGGGATCACCGACGTCGTTGCCGCCTTCCATGGCGATAAATTCGTTGCCGAATTTTTTACGCGAGTACTCGGCGCGCCCGTATGGCGTCGAACGGCAGTGATCTTGCTTGTGATGCACAACGAGGTGGCGATTTTTATATTTCTTGGCGTCGAATGAGCCGATGCGGTCGAGTGACGAAGTATGAATTTCGCCAGCAATTTTGTCGGAAAGATAATCGGCCAGCGCTATCGTGTCGTAGGTGCCGTTGCTGGTTCCCATTAAATATATTCGCGCCTTCGGAAAACGGTTTTTCAAATCGTCGAGAAGGGCTTGGATGCGTTCTTCGCTACGCGACGAGTTAGTCGTCACGGTTGCGAACTCGTCGTCGACGATGTGCTTGCGCGAGCGCACCAAGAAATTACCTTTGAATCCATAAACTAATTTTCCATTCTCCATACGTGGATCGACATTACCGGTGCCGCCGGGGAACAAGATAATCACGTACTGCGGTGAGAGATTCTTGTAATTGAGAATGTAAGGAATCGCTTCGCCGTTTTTAAAATGCGCCGTGCCAATCAGCTCCTCTTGCGCGAAACTAAGCGGCGTCCACAGCAACGCGGCGATCCATAGCAGTCGAGAAATTCGCATGCGCTTCTCCTTTACAGGCTAGAACGACGATCCAATACGCAGATAAATTTGATTCTCGCCATCGTCGTCGAAACCGTGTGCATAACCTAAACGTAAATTAAAACGCACGGAATAAAGCAGGGCCGAATCGGCGTGTAATTCCATCCCGGCGCCCAGACGCCGATCGTCCGGCGAACCACCCTGGCTCCAGGTCACACCACTATCGACAAAAGCGACGCCCGATAGTTGATGCAAGGCCATCGGCGGCGACATGATGCCGCGCTCGATGCGCTGAATAGGAAACCGCCATTCGAGCGAGGCCAGTTGCATACGGCGACCTGCCAACGACGCCAAGCCTTCGGGATAACCGCGTAACGCGTAGCGCCGCACGTTGAACGGCGTATCGACGCCCAGATTTTCCAGCACCGACGGTACCTCGGAAGCACCGCGCGAGCCGCCTAATTTAAACGGTCGGGGATTGTCCGTGCCCCACCCTTCCGCGAGCCGCAGCGCCAGTACGTGCTCGCCGCCGAGCGGAATGAATTCGCGCCAATCGAGGGTGTAGATCTTGCCGGTGTAATCGCCGTCGAACGCGTCGCTGTTCTCCGCGACCAGCCGTACTTCTCGACCGTAATTGCGACTAATCGACAACGGATAAACGTTGGCGGTTTCCCAGACCGCGGCGACGCCGGTCAGCGAATCTTGCGTTGCCGGCTGCGGCGAGGCGTTTTGATACAGGCGCGCATCGGACTCGCGGTTAGTGACGACGGCGGCGTGCAGCGAGAACCGATCTTCGAAGGTCAACCAAGGCAGGGCGATTTCCACCTGCGCATTATCGTCGTGACGCACGCGCGACACTTCGTGATTGTTGCCACGCGTGAAGTCGTTCTCGCGCTCGGCGTGCAATTTGAACACCGGCCACCAGCGATCGTAAATATAATCGGCCTGGCCAACGCCCGAACGCACTTTGAAATCGTAGGCGGCATCGACGAAATAAAGGTGCCGAAATAGCGCGTCCGTCCCCGCCGTGGCCGCGCCGAACTCGCGACGGCCAATGTCGTAGACGATGTGCGGCCACCACCAACGCGGCAATAATCCGTGCCAAGGGGAGTAATCTTCGGCCGCGCCGGTCACCACGGGATCCGGCGCGCGTGCCACGATGCCGGAGGCGGCAGCGGGCGCCGTCGGCGTCGCAAAGTTGCCGGGTCGAACTCGGTAAAGATCAAAACCGTTGGAACCGTAGCCAACGTAATACAACACGCCGTCTTGTCCCTCGGCCGGATAAAACGCGCCGCCGGTGACGTTGGTCAGCGTGGCGATTTTGCCCGACGCTAATTCGAGGCGCCGTAGGTTATACACACCGCCGTGATCGGAACTGAACAAAACGCTTTTGCCGTCACGCGCAAAGCGCGGCTGCATATCGATGGCGGCGTCGCGCGTCAACGCGCGCCAGCGTTTGTCGTTGATGGAAAACAATTCGAGATTCCAACCGCTGTCACGTCGCCACACCGACGCCACGATTTGCGTCGCGTCCGGCGACCACGCTAGATCGGCGATGGTTTCGCCGTCTTGTCCTTGCCATAACGTCTGCTGGAATTTTCCCTTCTCATCCAACAAATCGAGACGGCTCTGGCCGAGTTCACTATGCACCGCGACGATATGCGCACCGTCGGGATGCCAAGCGGCGTGGCGATAGCGCGCGCACTGCGTCAAGCGCGTCATGTCGCCGTCTTTCACATCGACGCGATACAAGTCGTACGCCAAACGCGCATTGCGGCAACGTTCCGGTTGCGCCAACAACACGCCCGCGACGGGATGCGCGTCGATGCGCGCGTAACGATAAATATCGGTCAGCCGTTGCGGTTTGTTCGCGCCGGGACGCAACACCATGATCGCTGCGGGACTACGGCCGTCGAAGGCGGTATAGAAGATCGTGCCATCCGGCAACGCGACGGCTTGCGACGCCGAGTAGCCATCCATGCTCAGCCGCTCGCCCGCTTGCTCGCCGCGCGCGCGAATCGCTTCGAGCTGCGCGCCGTAGTGCGATTGACGATCGCGCGTGAAATCGTCCCAGGCGTTGTCCAACGAGCGTCCGATAGTTCGCTGGCTGTTGCTGCTAATGCGATACGGAATGCCGTTGCCGCTGTAGTTCTCGACCCAACGCTGCACTTTATCCGCGCCGTAGCGCTCGGCGACGTAGTTGTAAAACTGCACGCCGTACAGATACGGCACGATGCCGGCCGGCCAAGTGTCGACCTCTTGATTCACTTGCCGCAACGGTTTCATGCCGCCTTCGACTTCTTTGCGCATGTACATGTCGAATAAGCTGCTCTGCCCACGGCCGATGCCGCGCGCGCGATCGGTCTCGTGATAAACCGCCAGTCCTTCGATCAACCACGTCGGCTGGAATGCGTTGGGGAAAACGTTCGGGAAGATCGTCGGCGCGCGTCCGATGATGGAACGCAACACTTTCGGAAACCCGCGCGCTTTGTCTAAATGCAGGATGTGCGTGTACTCATGCTGAATGACGGTCTCGAGCCAGCCGGCATGATCTTCGAGCGTGCCGAGATCGTCCGGCGGCGCCAACCATAGATTGATGCGGTTCGCCGGAAACGGCATGGCAAAACCGTTGGATAAATCGTATTCATCGCTGATGACGATTTCCGTCGGCGAACGCGGTTGCCAATTGAATTCAGAGCTGAGTTGTCGATGCACACGCTCGGCGATCGCCATGACCTGCTGCGCCTGCGCTTCCGCGCCGCTCGGGTAATGCACGATGAAATGCGGACCGCGTACGCTGCGCCAATCGATGTTGGAGTCGTGCACCACGGCAGCGTGGGCGATACCGGTGGATAGGCTGAACCAAACCAATACGGCGTTGGCGATGCGGTGAATTTTCACGGGCGCTCTCTCACGACGAGTTTTCGTCTCGTTGTCGTACGGTCGAATCCCTCTCTCGCAACGCCCCGCTACCCGTCCTCCCCGCTGGGAGAGAATTAGGGTGCGGGTTCGTGAAAAGAGGTCACTTAGAAATAGAACGAGGTGAAGTTATTTCTTCTTCGGATGATGTCGCAACGGCGAACCGACGTAGAGCTGACGCGGTCGGTCGATACCATGCGATTCGTGCTGCAGTTCAAGCCAATGCGACACCCAACCCGCCGTGCGCGCCAGCGCAAAAATAGCGGTGAAGAAGTTCATCGGAAATCCCATGGCGCGCAGCAAAATACCGGAATAGAAATCGACGTTCGGATACAGCTTGCGCTCGATGAAGTAGCTGTCCTTGAGCGCAATCTCTTCGAGCTTGAGCGCCACATCGAGCAGCGGATCCTTGATACCGAGATGCTCCAGTACTTTCTTCGCCTGCACCTGGATCACACGTGAACGCGGATCGAAGTTTTTATACACCCGGTGGCCGAAGCCCATAAGCCGGAACGAATCGTTCTTATCTTTGGCGCGGGCGATCGCCTTAGGAATATTTTCTACGGTGCCGATCTCTTGCAACATCTTCAGCACCGCTTCATTGGCGCCGCCGTGCGCCGGTCCCCACAACGAGGCCACACCCGCAGCGATGCAAGCGAACGGATTCGCGCCGCTCGAGGCCGCCAGACGCACCGTCGAGGTCGACGCGTTTTGTTCATGATCGGCGTGCAAAATCAGGATCACGTCGAACGCACGCGCGAGTACGGGATCAACCACGTATTCCTCGCTTGGCCGACCGAACATCATCTGCAGAAAATTAGAACTGAAATCGAACTTATTGTTGGGATAGCGTTGCGGACGACCGATGGAATAGGTGTAACTCGCGGCCGCCAGCATCGGCATTTTCGCCACCAGCCGAATCGCCGCGCGCATGCGGTCTTCTTGTTTCTGGATGTCCATCACGTCGTGATAGAACGCCGACAGCGCGCCCACCACACCGACCATGACCGCCATCGGATGCGCGTCGCGGCGGAAACCGCGATAGAACGACATCACCTGTTCGTGCAACAAATTGTGCCGATGCAACAGCGCGATGAATTCTTGGTACTGATCCACTTTCGGCAACTCGCCGTGCATCAATAAATACGTCACTTCCTCGAAGTTGCTGTGCTCGGCCAATTCTTCGATCGGATAACCGCGGTAGAGCAATACGCCGTTGTCGCCATCGACGAAGGTGATGGCGCTCTTACACGACGCCGTCGAACGGAATCCCGGATCGAACGCCAGCAAATTGTGGCGCGGGTAGAGATTTTGGATGTCCACCGCATGCGGTCCCAGCGTGCCCTCGAGAATCGGAAGACTGCTTTCCTTTTGCTCTTCGGTGATGACGGCATTGACGTATTTAGTCATAGGTTTTCCGATAGACGAACTGCGTTTGAGAATTCGTTGACGCGGTTAAGTATATTCGCGCAGCACTTTCATTAGAACTTGTACTTTACCTCGAAGCCGATTTCGCGCGTCCAATTTGCCGGCTCCATGCCGTAAAAACCACCGCCGATGGCGACGGTATCGGAATCCTTGATCTTCCAATAATTCATCCACGGACCAAACGCGAAATGACCGTGTTCGAACATCAACGATGCGCGATAACCGTAGCCCTTGTCCTGATTGTTATCCGCATCGGAATAACCCAAGCCGGTGTCGCTCAGTTTCGATTTCTGTCGACCGTGCAGGAATAAATCGTATTCAATCGTCGGCACGATCACCCCACCTTCGCCGAAACCTGCGCGCATCGTCAGGCCGAGCGGGATATAGAGATAATTGGAATAGCGGCGGTATCCGACGGCGCCGGTCGAGGTCGTGCCGCGGATGTCGTCATAGAGATAGCGATAACCGAAACCGCCGTAAGGCGAGAGCCCTATCTTGGCGCCCGGCAGAAAATCTTTTCCTTCGACGAAGCGCGCCTCGAATAAGGTATCCGGTACGGAATCTTTGGTGCCGCTGCCCTCGTAACGTAACTTGCCGTACGAATAACGCACATCGGCCTTGCCGTACCAAGTTTCTCGCGTGCGAAACGTAAACGCGCCGTCGACGCCCTGTCGATGCCCCGTCGTCTTAGCGAACGCGGGTTCTTCATAGTGATAAGAAGAAACCTGCGCGCCAACTTCGAACCCCGGCCGCGTCAGCAGAATATTTTCCGCCGCCATCGCCGGCGCGGTCGCTACGGCGACACAGAAGACGATGCCGATGACATCTTTTGCTTTGATCATGACTGCTCCTTAACGCAAAGAAAAACTCGCTATGAATTTTATCTCGATCGCTCGATTCAACCGCGATCGCGAGGGTACGAGGCGCCTCATATTGTTGCGCATAATGAAACACTCGACATCATCTGCCGTACAGAGGTTGGATGTCGACGTTGGTCTGAAGACGATCCCCGTATCAAGGAACTTTTTCCGAGTCATCTTCATCGAATATCAGACCCACGGCATAGTCGGGAGCGATGCCGTTGGGGGAGGATCTTAGGTTCCCGTAACATCGAGGAGGTTATTCGTGATGAATGGTAAATTGTATTTCGTCGCCCTAGGCGCTGTGACCATGCTGACCGTCGGCCCATTAAGCTTTGCAGCGGACGACTATGGTTCATCGTCTTCTTCGGGATCATCGGCTTCGCCGTCGGCGCAACCGGGCGAATCGGCCAGCAGCGCCGATCGTCAAAGCGCCAAGCGCAAACGCAGCACGCCCTCGACCAACAACCGTCCCAATGCCAGCCCGGATGGGAATTCGGCCGCGGCACCGGGCACGCCTTCGGGCAGCGCCGGTTCGACGGGCTCCAGCGGTTCGAGCGCGAGCGATCCAAACCGATAAGTATTTTGTAGCGAGGTAAACGTGGGGCGGAATATTCCGCCCCACGTACTTTTAAGGCCGGCGGTAAATCCAATCTAATACGGCGTCGTGCACGGCATCCGCCGCCGCGGTGTCGGCCTGTGGGTGATTGTGCAAGATCACCACCACGACACGGCGTTGTTCCCGATCGAGCACATAACCAGCGACCGTATGCACATTATTGATGCTGCCGGTTTTCAAATGCGCCTGTCCTTCCAGCGGCGTTCCGGCGAGACGGTAACGCAACGTACCGTCGAGACCGGCAAGCGGTAACGAGGAAATGTATTCCGGCATCGCCGGACTTTTGTAACCCGCTATCAACACTTGTCCGAGATGCCGCGCGGAAATCAGTTCGCGCCGCGACAGCCCCGTGCCGTTCTCTAACACCAATTCAGAAAAATCGAGTTCGCGTTTTTGCATCCATGCGCGCACCGCACCGATTCCCTTTTGTACGGTGCCAGGCGTTTCCACGCGCGCGCCCAATGTCAGTAACAACTGGCGCGTCATGACATTGTTGCTGAACTTGTTCACCGAACGGATCACGTCTGCCAACGGCGGCGACAGGATTGAAGTCAGCAACCGTGCGTTCGTCGGCACCACCGCTTCGCGCACACCGCCGTCGAAGCGGCCGCCCATTTCATTCCACGCCGACTTGAAGACGCCGCGGATATACGGCAGCGGCTCGGAAACGACGCGAAACATTTCCCGCTCGCCACAATCCGGATCGTATGCGCCGTTGAACACGATGGTTTCGCGTTTATCGCGCTGCAGGCTGCGCATGGTCAGTTGGCGCATCCACCAGCCGCGACAACCACCCGTCTTTAAATGCAGATTATTTTCTAAGCCGAGTTCCGCCGGCCACGGTTCGGCCACGACGCGCACTCGGTTGTTTGCGACGTCGGGAAGGAAACGCACGTTCACCGCTTGGAAATTGATCAACACCGCCGAGGGTAAGACGTTATAGACCCGCTGGGTTTGGCTGTCGAAATCGCCGGCCTCCTCCTCGTTATCGCGCGAGAAATACGTATCGTCGACGATCAGATCGCCGTTAATCGCCGTGATCCCTTCCTGACGCAAGCGCCGCAGCAAACGCCAGAAGTGTTCGATGACGAGATACGGATCGCCGTAACCTTTTAGATAGAGATCGCCTTCGAGAACGCCGTCGCGCACCGGCGCGGCCGTCCACAATTCGGTTTTCCATTGATAGGCGGGACCCAACTCCTCCAACGCCGCGAGCGTGGTCAGCACTTTCATCACCGACGCCGGATGTCGCGGTTCGTCGGCGGCGAAGGCCAGCAACGGCGCCGGCGCGCCGAGTTCGTGGATGTAAACGCTCAATCCTTTACTCGTCAGTCCGCGTTGCTGCAGCGCACGCGCGAGCGGCTCCGGCAACGCCGGCGCGGCGGCCAGCGCCTGCGCGCGCCACCATAACGCGATACCTAAAAGCATTCGTCGCATGGCGGTTATTCTACGGCCTATCACAGCGAAAACCAGGCGACAAGGATTCCACCGCCGCGCTTTCCCGATACAATCCCGCGCCCTTGCATCG
>JAHFQD010000062.1 GCA_023266455.1 Candidatus Muproteobacteria bacterium | reverse complement strand
TACGAAAAAGAGAGTTTCTACAAAAGGAGCGAGCATGCAGACCGGTCGAGTAAAGTGGTTCAACAATGCGAAAGGTTATGGCTTCATTATTCCGGGCGATGGTGGTGAGGATGTGTTTGTTCATTTCTCCACGATCGAATCCGATGGTTACAAAAGCCTAGCCGAAGGACAGAACGTGGATTTCGAACACACGCAGGGACCCAAAGGAAGACAGGCCACGCGCGTCGTTCCGCGCTAAGCAGGCCGGTCTTTACAGGTTTATAAAAGCCCCGTCTATGCACGGGGCTTTTTTATAATTCGATTTCGTCAAAAATCAATCCAGACGAACACCCGGGTGGGGAGTTATCCTTAGCGCATGTCTCCTGAAGAATTGTTGGCTCAGCACGGTTATCTCGAGTCGCTGATCACGCAGTACGGTTATCTTGCCATCCTCGTCATTACGTTTATCGAGGGTGAGACCATCGTGATCTTGGCGGGGCTCGCCGCGCATCTTGGTTATCTCGACGTGTTTTGGGTCGTGATGGCGGCGATCACCGGCAGCTTTTCCGGCGATCAAGTTTGGTATTACCTCGGTCGTCATTGGGGCGCGCGGATTATCGCCAAGCGTTTGTCGTGGCAAGAGGGCGCGCAGAAAGTTTACAAACATCTGCATCGTCATCAGTACTGGCTGATTCTGACTTTCCGTTTTTATTACGGTTTGCGCAATGTCACGCCGTTCGTGGTCGGCGCGGCACATGTGCCGCGGTTGCGTTTCTTTGTGCTCAATCTTATTGGCGCCATGGTGTGGGCGACGGCGTTTACGTACGTGGGTTTCTTATTGGGCGAGGCGTCGCATTACTTCATTCAAGATTTGAAGCTCTACGGGCTTTATATGCTGATCTTCTTTTTCTTGGTCGGTATCGGCATTTGGTTATTTACGCTCATTCGCCACCGCCGGCGCGTGCGTCAGCGCACCACGCCGTAACACCTTATTTCTGTTTCTCCAGCACCACGGCGTAAAAGCCGTCGGTGCCGTGACGGTGTGGCAACAAGCGCATCGCGTCGCCGTCGGCGGCAAGCTCGATGTGACGTCGCTCGAAAATACTTTGCACCGGCGTTATCTGGAACTCGGAATGCGCCGACAGAAAATCCTCTACCACCATTTCATTTTCTTCTTTTAATAAGCTGCAGGTGGCGTACACCAGGCGTCCGCCAGGTTTCACCAGCGTGGCGGCCGCGGTCAAAATATCGCGTTGCTGTTTCGTCAGCGCAGCAAGATCGATTTGACGCCATTTGATATCCGGATTGCGCCGCAGTGTGCCGGTGCCGGAACAGGGCGCGTCGACTAATACCCGATCGAGTTTGCCGGCGAGACGCTGGATGCGATCGTCGCGTTCGTGCGCGATAGCGACCGCGCGCACATTGTCGAGCCCGGCGCGCCGCAAGCGCGGCTTCAGGCGCTCGAGCCGTTTCGCGGAGACGTCGAACGCGTATAACGTGCCGCTATTCGCCATGAGCGCACCCATATGTAGCGCTTTGCCGCCGGCGCCCGCGCAGAAATCGGCGACCATTTCATGGCGTTTCGGTTCGACGAGGTACGAAATCAGTTGGCTGCCTTCGTCCTGGACTTCGAATAGGCCGTTTTTGAAACTTTGCGCGTTAAATAACGATCCGCGAATTTCGCGACGTAATCCCAAGGGGGAATACGGGGTGGTTGTGGTTTCATAACCTTCACGTTCGAGTTCGGCGCGCACGTGATCGCGTTCGGCTTTGTGCGGGTTAACTCGCAGATCGACCGATGCGGGTCGGTTCAGCGCTTCCGCTAGCGCCAGGGTTTCTTCGTCGCCGAATTGCGGCTGCAGTTTTTCCAACAACCAGTCGGGAAGATTCGCGCGCACCGCTAACGGCAATGTCGCGCGATCCGTTGTGCGCACGCGTTCCGCGAGCCGGCGAGCGTCGCCTTTGTAGCGGGCTTCTTCTAACGCGCGCGCACTGACGCCTTGTATCAACCACCAAGCGGCGAGCACGTCGATGGCGGCTTCGCTCTCGCAGAACATTTCCAGCAAGCGCCGTTGACGCAAAGCGCCGTAAACCGCTTCAGCGACTTGTCCGCGGTCGTGCACGCCCATTTGCCGATGTTCTCGGAAGTAGCGATCCATCTGCGAGTCTGCTGGCAGTGGGTTGGAAACGATCGCGTCGAATAGTTCGGCGGCGGAATGAAGGAGGATAGGTTTTGCCATGGGAATTTAAGAAACCGGTTGTTCCCTCTTCGCAGGAAGAGGGAGAGGGTGAAGGAGATCAGAAGCCTGCTCCCGACGGGAGCAGGGATTCACTATGTAATGTCTGAATGTTTAAAAATTATTTTCCGTACCGCTTCACCAAATCCTGATACGCGTCGATGCGTCGATCGCGGAAGAACGGCCAGATGCGGCGCACGTCTTCCGAGCGTCGCAGATTAACGTCGGCGACTAACACCGTCGATTCGTTCGTCTTCGCTTGCGCGACAATCTCACCTTGCGGCCCGGCGATGAAACTCGATCCCCAGAATTCGATGCCCGGTCCTTGATCGCTCGGATCCGGTTCGTGTCCGGTGCGGTTGGTGACGATGACGGGCAAACCGTTGGCTATCGCGTGACCGCGTTGAATCGTGATCCAGGCTTCGCGTTGGCGATTTTTTTCCGCGTCGTCGTCGCGCGGGTCCCAGCCGATGGCGGTGGGGTAGAGCAGGAGATCTGCACCGTGCATCGCCATCAGCCGTGCGGCTTCCGGATACCACTGATCCCAACACACCAGCACGCCGAGCGTGCCGACGGAAGTCGGGATCGGCATGAAGCCCAGATCGCCGGGCGTGAAATAAAACTTTTCGTAATAGGCCGGATCGTCCGGGATATGCATTTTACGGTATGTGCCGGCGAGACGTCCGTCGCGGTCCAACACCACCGCGGTATTGTGATACAGCCCCGGCGCGCGGCGCTCGAAGATCGATCCGACGATGACCACGCCCAGTTCCTTCGCCAACGCCGCCAACGCGTCGCTGGTCGGTCCCGGAATCGGTTCGGCCATATCGAAACGGCGCGTGTCTTCGGTTTGGCAAAAGTACACGCCGGTATGCAATTCTTGCAGCAGCACTAACCGTGCACCCTGGCGTGCCGCTTGGCGCACCCCGTCGAGCGAGGCGGAGAGGTTACGTTCGCGGTCTTCGGTGCAGGTTTGCTGCACCAAACCGACTTTTAGGGTTGCTTCCATGGGCGCCATCGTAACATGCGCCTAAGGGGCAAGCAGCATCGCTTGAAACTCAGACGATGATTTTTTATCGTGGGCGCCTCAAATTTCACTTCGGGAGTGTCAGTCTATGAAACGTGCCATCGCTTTAACCTCGTTGTTGCTGCTGTCATCCGCCGCGCTGGCCGCGGGTAAGACGTATCAGGTAACTGGCCCGATCGTCGAAGTTCGTCCCGATGCGATCGTGGTGCAGAAGGATAAAGAGAAATGGGAAATCGCGCGCGACGCCAGCACTAAAGTCAGCGGCGGCGATCTGAAGCTGGGCGCGAAAGTCACAGTGAAATACACCATGAGCGCGACCGACGTCGAAGTCAAAGAAGAAAAGAAGAAAGACGAAAAGAAACCGGTACCGAAGAAACAGTAAGCGTGTTATTCGCGATCGACGACGGGAGGGGCGACCCTCCCGTTTTTATTTCTACGCCAAAACGCCGCGTGGGAATTGCATGGTGATGCAGTGCAGACTGCCGTATTGATAAATCAACGGCAGGCAATCGACCGCGATGACCGCGCGATCCGGGAAGCACTCGCGCAAACGCGCCAACGCGATCGTATCGGCGGGGTCTTGGTATGTCGGTGCCAACACCGCGCCGTCGATGATCAGAAAATTCGCGTAGGTCGCCGGTAAGCGGCGGCCGTCTTCGTCGTAACGCGCGCGCGGCCAGGGAAGCGGAACCAACTTATAAGGTTGCCCGCTCGGCGTCGTGAACGATTGCAACTCGCCTTCCATCGTTTTCAACTCCGCATAGTGCGCGTCTTGCGAATCGTCGCAAGCGACGTAGGCGATCGTATTCACGTCGCAGAAGCGCGCGAGCGTATCGATGTGGGCATCGGTGTCGTCGCCTTCGAGATGTCCGTGGCGCAACCACAGGATGCGGTTTAGCCCGAGAAGTTCTTTGAGTTGCGCTTCCAGTTTTTCTTGCGTGATATCCGGATTGCGCGTCGGCGCCAACAGGCAGCGCGTGGTGGTTAGCAACGTGCCGGTGCCGTCGACTTCGACGGAACCGCCTTCGAGAATTAGTTGCACCGTTTCCATCGGCGTATCGCCGAAGATGTCGTCGGCGTACAAGCGGCGCGAAATTTCGTTGTCGGCGGCGTAACCGTATTTGCCGCCCCAGCCGTTGAAGCCGAAATCCAATAACAAGAGTTCGTCTTGGCAAGCGACGGTGATCGGACCGTGGTCGCGCGCCCAGGTGTCGTTCGACGGGACGACGCGTAGGATCACGCGTTGCATGTCGACGCTTCCGTCGCGCAGCAGTTGTTCGATATGCGCCCGGTGTTTGCTGTCGTAGCAACAGATCAATATTTTCTCGCGCTGGCTGACTTCGCGGGCGATATGCACAAACACCGGTTCCACGGCCGCCAAGCGTGAGGCCCAGTCGCCGAAGCGGTGCGGCCAGGTCAGCATGACGCCGCTTTGCGGCGCCCATTCGGGCGGGAGGTAATAGCGGCAGGCGGGGCGCATGGGCGCGCAATCATAAGCGTGCGCGACGACGCTGCCAAGCGTTTGACCGGGGGCTCCAACTAGTTTTGAATGCGACTCATAAACGTCGTCGCTCCGCGGCGCCTCCGAAAACATCGATGTCTGAATAACGATATGAATCTGATCCGTCCTTTTTCCGGTTTGCGTCCCGCCGCCGGGCGTGCGCAAGAAGTCATCGCTCCCCCCTACGATGTCTTGAATGCCGATGAGGCGCGCCGCCGCGCCGCTGGCAAGCCGTGGAGCTTTTTGCATATTTCTAAAGCCGAAATCGATTTACCGGCCGATACCGATCCGTACAGCGCTTCGGTTTACACCAAGGCCAAGGAAAATTTCGATCGCATGCTGACGCAGCGCGTACTGCAGTGCGACGCCGAACCGGTGTACTACCTCTATCGGTTGGTGATGGGTTCGCATGTTCAAACCGGACTCGTGGCGGTGGCTTCGGTACCGGCTTATGAAAGCGGCCGTATTCGCCGGCACGAGTTTACGCGCCCAGATAAGGAAGACGATCGCGTTCGCCAGATCGACGCGCTGAACGCGCAGACCGGTCCAGTGTTTCTGACTTACCGGCATTCGAAAGAGGTCGATGCCTTGGTTGCGCGCCTGACTACCGCGGCGCCGGATGTTGATCTCGCCGCCGACGACGGCATTCGCCACAGTTTATGGGTGGTGCGGGACCGTACTGTGATCGAGCAACTCACACGCGCCTTCGACGCTATGGAACGCTTGTACATCGCCGACGGACATCATCGTTCCGCCGCCGCTGCGCGCGTCGCCGCGTCGCGCCGCGCCGCTTCCAATAACAGCGCCGGGGATTCGTTCGAATATTTTTTGGCGGTTATCTTCCCAGATAACCAGATGCAGATTCTGGATTACAACCGCGTGGTGAAGGACCTGAATGGTCTGTCACGTGAGCAGTTTCTGGCGAAAATCGCCACGACGTTCGAGGTTCAACCCGTGGGCGTGCCGGTAAAACCCGCCCGTAGCGGCGAGTTCGGTTTCTATCTGCCGGGGCAATGGTACCGTCTACACATCCGGTCCGAACGCATTCCTAAAGACGATCCGGTCCGACGTCTCGACGTCAGCCTATTACAGGACAACTTGCTGGCGCCCATCCTCGGCATTGGCGATCCACGCCGGGATAAGCGCATCGACTTCGTCGGCGGGATTCGCGGTCTGGAAGAACTCGCACGGCGGGTGGATTCCGGCGACATGGCGGCGGCGTTTTCGCTATTCCCGACGTCCTTGGCCGATCTGATGGCGGTGGCCGACGCGGGCGAGGTGATGCCGCCGAAGTCGACTTGGTTTGAACCGAAGCTCGCTGACGGATTGGTGTCACACGTGCTAGGGTAGTTTTGCAATTATCCGCAAGACGCGTGACTATAATAGAGTTCGTGTGTGCAGAACTGAACTTAACGAGGAAGGAGGAGTGAATGAATAAACCCTACGCACGAGGCCTGGGTCGGATGTTGTACCCCGCCATGGTCATCGCCGGTATTGGATTGTTTTCCACCGTCGCGCCCGCGTCCGCCGCGGAGTTCGAACCGGGGTTCTATCTCAGTTTCGGACTGGGGCAATTCAACGAAGATTCCAACAACACCAATATAACCGCCGCGCGTTCGAGCAACACCTCGCACCGGTACGGTGTTGGATACATGTTCAACGACTATCTCGGCGTTGAAGGCGGCTATGTCGCTTTCCGGCCGGTCGACTTCAACAACAATGTCACCGGTGGAACTCAAAGTTTCAAAGCCCACACCGAATATGTATCGGCCATCGGCCAATTCCCCATTTCGAAGAAAGAGCAGGAAATGGTGTCGCTCTACGCCGAAGGCGGTTTTCATCGCTGGGGTGCTGAAGAACGCAATTACAATAGTTCTAAAGTGACCACGACCATTACCCAAAAGACCGGAACGAAGTCCTCGTTAGGTTACGGTGCGTTGATCCGCGGTAAAAACGCCGCCTTCCGTGCGGGTTACGATAAGTATCTCGGTATTGCCGGTAGCGGTACAACCGAGCACGATTTCTCGATGTACCACATCGATTTTCTGCTCTATCTGTAAACGTTCTCCGGATTCTCGGTGTACCGGTATCGCCGGTACACCGAGAATGCGATTCCTCAACGTTTCCCGCCGCCGCTGACTCGCATCAGCAAACGATCTAGCGTCCGATCGGACAAGATTCTTCGCAGCAACGAAAATAATTTCGCTGGCACCGTCACCGGATACCGCGGTGTTGGTCGCGGCGCGTCGAGCGCGCGGATGATTTCAGCGACAACATCGGCAGGCTCGGCCGTGAAAGGCGACGACGTTTCGCCGACCAGTCTCGATTCCACGTTGGCGTAATACTGGCGATGCGGACTGTTCTCCGTATCGAGCCACTTCTTATACGCCGCGTGCGAGTTGCCGCGAAACTCGGTTTGGATCGGTCCCGGTTCAATCAATACTACGTGAATGTTCGTGCCGCGCAGTTCCAAGCGCAGCGTATTCGACAGTGCTTCGAGCGCGAATTTGGAAGCGCTGTAAGCGCCGCGATAGGGCAGGTTTACGATCCCGAGCAGGGAGCTGATTTGGATGACACGCCCTTCGTCGGCGAGACGCATGGCTGGCAGCAAGCGATTCGTTAATTCCTGCGTGCCGAAGACATTGGTCTCGAATTGCGCGCGCAGGGCCGCGCGTGAAAGATCTTCCACCGCGCCCGGCAGGCCGAAGCCGGCGTTGTTGACCAGCGCATACAACTTGCCCTCGGTTTGCCGCAACACCTCGGTCGCCACCTCGGCGATGGACGCCGATGAATCCAGATCCAACGACAACGCATTCACCCCCTGCGCGCGCAACGCGGCGACGTCTTCCGGTTTGCGCGCGGTGGCGAATACGCGGTAACCGTGTTTAGGTAGCGTTTGCGCCGCGCACAGACCGATGCCGGAAGAGCAGCCGGTAATTAAAACAGCGCGTTGAGCGGTGGACATAGCGACGCGGTATCCAGGTTGGACGGCGAGATAGTGTATCTTAAGGAGAAGGCGTAGCAGTCCGTAAAAATCGATATTACCGACGGCGTGAATCAAGGATGTCTGCTTCGTTGCGGCTTTATCTTTCCAATCAAGTACGCATCGCGCCCGCGTTGTTGGCGGCATTGCCGCCCCACGAGTGGCTGACGTTCGCGCGTGCCGAGGAACTGAACGACATCGCCGGCGCTGTGGTGGTGATGACGCCGTCGCAGGCGGCGGCGTTCGTCGCGCATGCCGATGGCAACGCTATCGTCGTCATCTGGTCGCCGGAAGCGCGCACGGCGCAACAATTGGATTTTCTCAAACATCCGGCGCTGGCCGGGGTGCTCGATGCGGGTAGCGACGACGATGTCGTTTTCGTCACGCTTAAATCGGCGTTAGCGTTGGCATCCGTCGCGCACGAACAGCGCGCCGCGCATATGTTGCAACAGGTGTTGGAAATCGGTCGCGCGCTCGCGTCGGAACGGAATCTCGATGTCTTATTGCCGCTCATTCTCACGCATGCGCGCGATCTCACGAACGCCGACGGCGCGTCGATCTACACGCGCGACGACGCCGAACGCTTGTACTTCCGTTTCTGGCAGAACGCCTCGGTCGGCGATGCCACCGCGGTGCGCAACGTGCCGGTTAACGAAGACAGCATCGCCGGTTACGTTTCGCGCACCGGCGAAGCGTTAGTACTGGACGATGTCTACGTGTTGCCGGTGGACGCGCCGTTTCATTTCAATCCGGATTCGGATCGTACTCTCGGTTATCGCACCAAATCGTTGTTGACCTTGCCGCTGAAGAGTAAAGCCGGTGTCGTTGTCGGTGTGTTGCAGTTGATCAATCGCAAGGATCAAGCCGAAGTGACGTTGAAGACGCCGGCCGACGTTGCACAACATGTGCTGTCGTTCAGCGTGCAAGACCGTGCGGTCGCGGACGCATTGGCGGGGCAAGCGGGCGTGGCGCTCGAGAATAGTATTCTTTACGGCGACATCGA
>JAHFQD010000350.1 GCA_023266455.1 Candidatus Muproteobacteria bacterium | reverse complement strand
TGCGTGGCGGGATTATTGTTAGGGTCGGTTTCGCGCTGGAGATTGCCGATGGCATCATGGATTTGCTGGGTCAGCGATCCGGCGGCGTTGATCGATGCGATGTTGTTGCGAATGTCGAACGCTATGTCGATTTGGCGCACGAGGGTGCTCGACGGATCGTAGGTGTACTGTGCGGTGCGGTTGCCCTTTGTGTCGTAACCATACGTAACAAAATTGCCTTGGTTATCGGTCACGCGCTGAAGCTTGCGTGCGGCGTCGTAGGTATACGTCAGCGTGCGTGCGTCCGGGAGCGTGACGAAACCGACATCGCCCGCGGCGGTGTATTGATATTGCGTAATACGAGCGGAACCCGACGGCGGCGTTTGGGTGATCTGACTGATTCGAGCGCGCAGGTCGTAAACATAGTTTGTGCGCAGTCCGTTGACGTCCGTCGTTTGCAAAGCACGTCCGTTGGAGTCATAGGTATCGAACGTCGTGATTTGTCCTAACGCGTTAGTGATCGACGACAACTGGCCGCAACCGCCACCGGTCGTGCAGTTGTTGTACGCCAGTACCGTGATGTCGTTCGCATCGGTACGCGGACCATCGATGCGAGTGACTTGCCCGGAACCGTTGTACTGCAGCGTCACCGCGCGCGATATCGCCGTGCCGGTTAGGGTGTACCCGCGCTGCGTGATCAAAATCGGCAAATTACCCTGATAGGCGATCTCGGTTCGTTTTAACGAACCACTGTTGACGCTTGGCGATTCGACAACCGTTGGTAAATCAAGATTGGTTGAAAGATATTGATACGTCGTCGTACGCGTCGCGCTCGTCGTTTGCGGCGAAGCGCAAGTGCCGGTCTGGCCTTGTGTCATCGAGATCTTCTGATTGGTCGCGTTATACGTATACGTCGTTACGCGCCCTTCTTCGTCTTTTTTGCAGACGAGATTGTTATTGGTGTCGAAGAGTTGGTTCAGCGATTTGCCGTCGGTTTGATTGGTATTCGAAACGAGATTTTTGATGCCGAGGGCAGTTGAAAAATTCATTATCTGCGCGGTGTTGATGGCATCGCGCACGGTGGTTTGGGTTGTTGAATCGTAATTCAACGTGAAGCGCTCGATGCCACCAGCGTGCTCGGTGGAAATAGCTTTGCCGTTAGCGTCGTAGGCAAACGTTGAGTAACGGCTGGCGACGCCCGCATTATCGACGTAGGAAATGCCGGTCAGGTGATATGGGAAGGAGGAATTTTCGTAGTGGTAACGCGTGCTGGTTCCATCAGGATAACCGACTTGCGCCAAATTGCGACTGCCGTCGTAAGAATAGGAAATGGGTTGCCCGGCGGGATTGGTCAGCGTAGCGAGATTGCCGTTGGTATCGTAAGTCAGTTGTAGCGCGTGGCCGAAGCGGTCGACAACGGAGGTGAGTTTGCCGTTGGTGTTATAGCTTAACGATTGAGTCAGTCCTGCAGAATTCGTGATAACCAGTAAGCGCCCGTTGGCATCGTAGGTTTCGACGCTTCCATCGCGAGTGGTGTAGCTCCAACCATTGGTCGTTTTAACGAGGTTGTCGCGCACATCCGAGTCGGGTTGCGGGCTTCCGGAAATCAGTGAGAAATTCAGGATACGGCCGTTTTGTCGACGCACGGTGGCGACTTCGCGTTCGACGAAGGTGTCGGTAATGGACCGGTCATAGGTGCCGCGCCAATTCGCTCTGGCGGGTGCGCCGCTCCAGGAAGCTTCGGTGAAAACGCTGTTGTATTGACGACGATAGACGAGGGGGAAGGAGCCGGCGCCGACGTAGTCGGTTTGGGATTCGTATTTCGTCCCGTTTGCCGCGCTGCAGGGATTGCCGACGAATGCGGAGTCCGAGGCGTCGCTATTTAAAGAAGCGGCTGGATTGTTTTCATGGCAGGCATTTTCTTTGGGTAAGTTCTCGTCCGCGGGAACGCATAGTCCTGCGGTGCCGTAGACCGTGTAGCCGCTTGGACAAAGCAACGGCATTTCGCCGCTGGTTCCAAAGCAATAGCCGCTTGGTAAACAGGCGATGACGTTGATGCCGAAGACGAGATGATCGTTGCGAAAGTAGTAATCGCGGAGTGTGAAGCGACGGTCGTCGTAGTAAGTAATGGAATTTAAATCGGCTACGGCCTGAATTGCCATGGCATCGGGTGTGCCGCAATAACGCGAATTGGGATCGCCAATACTATTGAAGTAACAGCCGTTAACCGCGACGGCATCAGCTTGCGCATTACTGTTAGCAAAGAGTAGCGATGCAGCGAATACGATGCTTACGGCGCTTATGCTTGAAAAGAGTTCAATACGAAAAACACGTGAAAACGCGCGCACGATATGCGTAAAGCGAGCCATGTAATCCCCACTGCTTCTTATGGTGCTCGCCTTCCTTATTCCTTGTCTCGGCCGATGCGCCCAAACTCACTACATGAACCCCGCGTCATGCAGAGTGATCCGTGAAGCGGGGTACATGCTGGTGGGTGCGCCCAAAAAAGTCAACTAATAAAAAAATATTTGTACCGATTACAATCTCTCGCTGAGTTTTTTCTATTTAATCCGCGTGGGCTGCGCCCACCCTACAAATTATTGCGACGGGCTCGCGGGGCGGCGCGTTAAACCGGCGGAGTAGAAGACGTCGCCTTTGTCGTCAATCACAACGGTGTCGACGCCGGGATGCGACTCCACCAACGCCACACCGCGCTGCGGTCCCATGATGAACACGCTCTTGGTAAAACCT
>JAHFQD010000061.1 GCA_023266455.1 Candidatus Muproteobacteria bacterium | reverse complement strand
CTGATTTTAAAAACTCAGAAAATTGGCGCTCCCTAGGGGATTCGAACCCCTGTTTACGCCGTGAGAGGGCGACGTCCTGGGCCACTAGACGAAGGGAGCGGATTTAATGCGGTGAAACCGTTGCGGATTCTGGCCCTGATCGGCAACGGGCGTGTATTATACGGACACCCGAGCATGAAACACAAAAACCGCTCTCATTTTGACGTCCAGTTTTAACCTGGAGACGCAGCAATCCAACCGGTAAACATTCCGCGCGAAAACCATTCGATCTCGCGCCGGCTCATCAACGAGAACGCTCTTAAAGTTCTGCACCGTCTGAAGGACGCGGGCTACGCCAGTCTGCTCGTTGGCGGTTGCGTGCGCGATTTGATGTTGGGTCGCGAGCCGAAAGATTTCGACGTCGTCACCAACGCGCGTCCGGAGGAAATTCGCAAATTGTTCTCGCGCTCGCGCATCATCGGTCGGCGTTTCCGTTTGGTGCACGTACGTTTCGGTCGCGAGATTGTGGAAGTGGCGACGTTCCGCGCGGTGCCGCGCGACGTCGAAGAGACCGAACCGCACGACGTGGAAGCGGAGTTGAACGACGACGAGACGCCGGAGGAAGAAGACGCCCCACCGCCGCCGAGCGATCAAAATATTTTCGGCACGCAAGAAGAAGACGCAGTGCGCCGCGACTTCACCGTTAACGCGCTGTATTACAACATTCGCGATCTGTCGGTGATGGACTACGTCGGCGGCGTCGACGATTTACGTGCCGGCGTGATCCGCATCATCGGCGATCCCGAGACGCGTTATCGCGAAGACCCGGTGCGCATGCTGCGCGCGGTGCGTTTCGCCGCCAAGCTCGGTTTTCGTATAGAAGAAAAAACCGCGGCGCCCATCCACGATCTCGCCGAATTATTAGCCACCGTTTCGCCAGCGCGCATGTTTGAAGAAGTGCTCAAACTATTCCACGGCGGTTACGCCGCGGAAACGTTTGAACAGCTCCGGCGAAACGGTTTGTTTCGTTATCTGTTCCCGCTTACCGAAGAATGTATGGCCGGTGAAGGTGGCACTTTCCCGACGCTACTCGTGCCACGCGCGCTCGCTAACACCGACGCGCGCGTGAACGAGGACAAGCCGGTCACGCCCGCGTTTCTGTTCGCCGCCATGCTGTGGGAACCCGCGCGCCGGCGCATGCAGGTCGATCTCGCGCGCGGGCGGCCGTACACCGAAGCGCTCACGCACGCCGCGGATGTGGTGTTGGCGGAGCAGTTGAAACATATTTCCGTTCCGCGCCGCTTTAGTACACCGATGCGCGAGATCTGGGATTTGCAGCATCGCTTGGAGCAACCCAGCGCGAGTAGCGCTCTTCGTTTAGTTACGCATCCACGATTTCGCGCGGCTTACGATTTCTTGTTGTTGTGCGCGGAAACCGGCGGCGCCGATCCCGCGATGGCGAAGTGGTGGACAGACTTCCAACTGAAGGATGAAGACGGTCGCCGTGAAATGACGGCAGCGTTGGCACCTTCACCGAAGAAACGTCGCGGACGCCGACGTCGCGGCGGCCGCAATCGCTCGCCGAATTCACATCCAGCGATCGGATAAGCATCATGGCAACCGCTTACGTTGGTCTTGGTGCCAATCTCGACGAGCCGATACAGCAATTACGTGCGGCGTTGCAGTCGCTGGCACGATTGCCGCAGACGCGCGTCGCGGCGAAATCCTCGTTCTATCGCAGCGCGCCGATCGGTATGACGGCGCAGCCGTTTTTCATCAACGCGGTGTGCGCATTACAAACCGATCTCCCGCCGTCCTCGTTGATGATGTATTTGCTCGAAGTTGAACGTGCGCACGGCCGAATCCGCAGTGCCGAGCGTAATGGGCCACGCACGCTGGATCTCGACCTGCTGTTGTACGAATCGCAGGTCGTCGAGACGCCGGCGTTAACCTTGCCGCATCCGCGTATGCACGAACGCGCGTTCGTGTTACAGCCGCTGGCGGAGTTGGCGCCGAAAATGGTGGTCCCTGGCCGAGGTCCGATCGCGCAGTTGTTACAGGCGTGCGCCGAGCAGCAGGTAGAGCGCATCGAAAATTGTTAAACTCAGCGTCATGAGCATGGGACATCCGAGCTATCTCGTCGTCGAAGGGCCGATCGGTGCGGGGAAGACCAGTCTGGTAAAACGCCTCGCGCAGGCCTTTGGCGCTAAACCGCTGTTGGAGCGGCCGGAAGAAAATCCCTTTCTCGAACGTTTTTATCAGTCGCGGGAACATTATGCGTTGCCGACGCAGTTGTACTTCTTGTTTCAGCGCGTACGCCAAATCCAGGAACTTAAGCAGCGCGACATGTTCAGCACCGGTTTCGTCGCCGATTTCTTGCTCGACAAAGACATGCTGTTCGCGCGCACGAATCTCGCCGACGACGAATGGCATTTGTACGAGCAAGTCTACGGGCAGATGAAACTCGATCTGCCGCAGCCGGACATGGTGATTTATCTGCAAGCGCCGGTGGATGTTTTGATGGAACGCGTGCGACGGCGCAGTACGTCGTACGAGCGCATGATCGATCGTGAATATCTGCAGACGATCGCCGATGCGTACACACAATATTTTTATCATTACGCGTCGTCGCCGTTGGTCATCGTCAACGCCACCGAGGCGAACTTCGTCGATTCCGACGAGGACTTCCGCATGTTGCTCGACTTCATTCGCCGCACCCGTAACGGCCGGCATTTCTTCAATCCACCGGTGGCCGCATGAAATCCGTGACGATCACAACCTTGAAAGACATGAAGCGCGAAGGCGAGAAGATCGTCTGTTTAACGGCGTACGATTTCAGCTTCGCGTCGCTGGCGGATAACGCCGGCGTCGATCTCGTCATGATCGGCGATTCGCTCGGCATGACGATGCAAGGCAACGACTCGACCTTGCCGGTGACGATGGACGAAATGGCGTATCACGTGCGCTGCGTCGCGCGCGGTGTGAAGCGGGCGATCGTGGTCGCCGACATGCCGTTTCTGAGTTATCAGCAAAATCGCGAACAGGCGATCCTCAACGCCGGTCGCTTGATGCAAGTCGGCGGACAAGTCATCAAACTCGAAGGCGGCGAACCGATGGCGGATACGGTTCGTTTCCTGGTCGAACGCGGCATTCCCGTGTGCGGCCATATCGGCCTGACCCCGCAATCGGTGCATCAGCTCGGCGGTTACCGTGTGCAAGGGAAAACGCGCGACGCGGGCGAGCGACTTATCCACGACGCCAAACTGTTAGAACAAGCCGGCGCATCGATACTCGTGCTCGAAGCGGTGCCGGCGGTATTGGCGCGGCAGATTACGCAGGCCCTAACCATTCCCACCATCGGCATCGGCGCCGGACGCGATACCGACGGGCAGGTGTTGGTGTTGCAAGACATGCTGGGAATCTATCCGCGGCCGAGTCCGAAGTTTTCTAAAAATTTCATGAAAGGCGCCGACTCGATCGAGGACGCGGTGCGCGCGTACGTCAAAGCGGTGAAGACGCGCAGTTTCCCAGGAACCGAACATAGTTTTTAGGAGACGGAGTCATGGTGCTCGACGCATTGCTCGCTTTTTTTCATTTTGCCGCCATCTTTTTCACCGTTGCTTTTTTAACCGTCAGCATGGCGTTGTGTCGCGCGCCCGTGACCACCGCGACGGCGCTGCGGCTCAGCCGCATCGATGTCATCTATTTTCTGGCCGCCATGGCGGCATTGCTGACTGGCGTTCTACGTTTGACGCTCGGCGTCAAAGGCTCGGCGTTCTATCTGCATAATCCGGTGTTCTTCGCCAAGATCGGCGTGTTCGTTTTAATCGGCGCGTTGTCCGCGGTGCCGACGATGCGTTTCCTGCGTTGGAAGAAGGCGATTCATAAAGACTCGTCCTATATCGTGCCGGACGCCGACGTCGCCTTAGTGCGAAAATTCCTTCACGCCCAGTTGATATTGCTCCTGTTGTTACCTTTGCTCGCGGTGTTCATGGCGCGCGGCATTGGCGCCTAGCGCCGCATGATCGTCGTCTCCACCGTTTCCGACTTACGGCGCGAAATACAAAACGTGCGCCGTGCGAGCAAGCGCGTCGGTTTCGTCCCCACAATGGGTAATTTGCATGCTGGTCACTTGAAGCTGATCGACGTCGTGCGCGAACGCGCGGATTTCACCGTCGCCAGCATTTACGTCAATCCGCTGCAATTCGGTCCGCAAGAAGACTTCGCGTCGTATCCGCGTACGCCCGAGGAAGATCGACAGGCGCTGACCGAGGCGGGCGCCGATTTGTTGTTCATGCCGACGACCGAAGAGATGTATCCGCGCGGTATGCACGCGCAGACCGTAGTGGAAGTTCCCGAGTTGAGCAATATCTTATGCGGTGCGTTTCGACCGGGGCATTTTCGTGGCGTAACGACGGTGGTGAATCATCTATTCAACTTGACGCACCCGGATGTTGCGGTT
Source organism: Candidatus Muproteobacteria bacterium (assembly GCA_023266455.1). Taxonomy (GTDB): domain Bacteria; phylum Pseudomonadota; class Gammaproteobacteria; order Acidiferrobacterales; family Sulfurifustaceae; genus JAHFQD01. Next base: position 4,306 of record JAHFQD010000061.1, on the reverse strand, counting down.
TTCGGAAAAAAAGATTACCAGCAACTGTTGTTGATTCGCCTCATGGTGTCGGATCTCGGCATGCCGATCGATATCGTCGGCGTCGACACCCTCCGCGAACGCGACGGACTCGCGCTGAGTTCGCGCAATCGCTATTTGCGTCCCGACGAACGCGAACTCGCGCCGGCTTTGCACGCGGTGCTGCGCGAAGCGCAAGGTAAGTTGATGCGTGGTGGCGCCGTCTTCCCGGCGATCGAAGCCTCCGCCGCCGAACAACTCAGAAAAGCCGGATTTCGACCGGACTACGTCAGCATTGTGCGCCAACAGGATCTTGGCAAACCGAGCGCGGAGGATCGCCGCCTGGCGGTCCTGGCCGCGGCTTGGCTCGGGCGCACGCGCTTGATCGACAACGTCGAAGTGGAAATTCCCTAAATTCCAGGGCGTTTGAATCGACCCGGCGAAGGGTGGATAATCGGCGAACTAATTGGGGTTTTTATGCGCCGTACACTACTTCACGCCAAACTGCATCGCGTTACCGTCACCCACGCCGAGCTCGACTACGAGGGCTCGGTTGCTATCGACGGTCGTTTGCTCGATATCGCCGAGATCCGCGAATACGAGCGCGTTGAGATTTATAACATCAGCAACGGCAAACGGTTCGCGACCTACACGATCCGTGCGGAAGAGGGATCGGGCATTATCTCCATCAACGGCGCCGCGGCGCATAAAGCGAAGCCCGGCGATCTGGTGATCATCGCGGCCTACGCCGAATTCGAAGAAAAAGAATTGGCGACGCACAAACCGCGACTCGTGTACGTCGACGGCAACAACCGGGTAACCCATACCCGGAACGCGATTCCGGTGCAGGTGGCTTGAGCGCGCGAGACACCGCCTGTCTCTCGGTTTCTGCGCCAGTTGAAATCCCTTACGGTTCCGATAGTGCCGATCTGTTCGAGGCGTTAGCCGATCGACCGTGGTCCATGTTCCTCGACAGCGGTCGTCCACTCGATACACGCGAGCGCTACGACATCCTGGTTTTCGATCCGGTCGCGACCCTGGTCACACGCGGTCTGCAAACGGAAATTAAGCGCAGTGCCGATCGTGCTTATTCCACGGACGATCCCTTAAAACTTCTGCAGTCTGAGCTTGAACGTTTCCCGGCGACGACGCCGAGCGACGTTGGTTTGCCGTTCGCCGGTGGCGCGGTCGGTTATTTTTCTTACGATCTCGGAAGACGCTTCGAAACATTGCCGTCGACCGCGATCGACGTCGAGCAACTGCCGGACATGGCGGTTGGAATTTACGATCGCGCTATCGTCGTCGACCATGCGGCCCATCGAAGTTTCTATATCGGACCCGACGGTACGATGCCGATCTTGTCCACGTCGCCGCGAGCGCGCCCCGAATTGCGCGCGCTCGATCGTGTGCAGACGAACTTAGATCGAGCGGATTACTTCGCGGCCTTCGAACGCGTCATCGATTACATTCGCGCCGGCGACTGTTATCAGGTCAATCTCGCGCGTCGTTTCGCGCTGCCGGTCGCGGGCGATCCGTGGGTGGGTTATCGCTGCTTGCGTTCGATCTCGCCGGCACCGTGCGGCGCATATCTCAATACGCCAGAAGTGCAAATCTTGAGCGTGTCGCCGGAGCGATTTCTGCAAGTTCGCGGCGACGGCGTCGAGACGCGCCCGATCAAGGGCACGCGCCCGCGCGCAGCGAACGCCGACATGGATCGCCGTTTGGCGCAGGAACTGCTGACTAGCGCGAAGGATCGTGCGGAGAACGTCATGATCGTCGATCTACTGCGTAACGATCTCGGAAAAGTTTGCGCGCCCGGCAGCGTCAACGTGCAGGCGTTGTGCGCGCTGGAAAGTTTTTCCAACGTGCATCATCTTGTGAGCACGATCACCGGCCGAATTCCACCGCAACGCCACGCGCTCGACGTTATGCGCGCCTGTTTTCCTGGCGGTTCAATCACCGGCGCGCCGAAGATTCGCGCGATGCAAATTATCGAAGAACTGGAACGCGAACGTCGTGGTGTCTATTGCGGCGCGATCGGTTACGTCGGCTTTGACGGTTCGATGGACATGAACATCGCTATTCGAACCATGCTGCATGCGAACGGCCACGTTCGATTCTGGGCCGGCGGCGGTATCGTCGCGGATTCGGTGGCGGAAGCGGAGTACCAAGAAGCCGCGACCAAGGCGAGCGCCATGTTGAAGTTGCTTGGAATTGACGCGATTTAAACGGTTTCTTGAGTCGGCGCGTTTTACCACTAGCATTAATCGTATGCGTTCGATCTCTCTTTTTGTTTTCATCGCCAGCGTGCTGCTCGCCGCGGTGTTCATCTGGTCGACAGCCGATCAATTGCCCGCGATCATCGCCACCCACTTCGATGCGGGCAACAAACCTAATGGATGGATGTCGCACATGGGGTATCGCCAATATATCCTCGGCTTTCTTGTCGGTTTGCCGACTTTATCGATGTTCCTCGCCGGCGGTTTACCAAAATTGATGCCGTTGCGGGTCAACGTGCCGAATCGTGAATATTGGTTAAGTCCGGAACGGCGCGAGGCATCGCTGAATTTTTTATTCGCACACGGTTGTCGGCTTGGTTGCCTGATGGCATTTGAAATCGCCGGCGTGCATTACATGACGTTGGAAGCCCATCGCAGCATACCGCCGCAGTTGTCGATGCAAGTCTTTTTGCCGATGGTCGCGATTTTTTTTCTTGGTATCATCGCCTGGATCGGTACGCTTTATTGGCGTTTTCGCAAAATCCCCGAATCGACTTAACGCATTCGCGTTCTCAACGCTCTTTTCTTGTTCTAATTTTTCGCGCGCTTCGGATGACGCGGATCTATTTGTTGGATTTTATTTACAACGCGTCGGTCGGAACGATTCAGAAAATCTTGAATCGCGAATACTATTTAAGAAATATCGCGACCGACGACGCGCCGTGACGAGGAATCACTGGACCGCAATAATTTTCGGAGACGAGCGAGAAATGGTGCCGAGGGTCGGACTCGAACCGACATGGTGTTGCCACCACCAGATTTTGAGTCTGGCGTGTCTACCAGTTTCACCACCCCGGCGAATTTGGGGTTGCAAGTATAACAACACGCATCGCATGATAACAACGCAATCCGGCGCCAAACAGGGAAGAAGACAATGCGGGTTCTGGCAGGTGATCTCGGCGGTACCAAGACCATTCTTTGCGTCGCGGAATGCGATCGCAATTCGGTGCGCATCGTTCGCCGCCAGCGTTTCGAATGCGCCGGGTTTAAAAACTTCAGCGAAATTTTGCGCGCTTTTGTCGGACACGAAATCGCCGCGGATTTCGACGCCGTATGTATTGCGGTCGCCGGACCGGTGCGTGCGCGGGGATCGGTGCAGCAGGTCAAAATTACTAATCTTCCCTGGAGTTTGGATAGCGAGACGCTTCAGCGTGACTTCGGTTTTCGTCAGATCAATTTGGTAAACGACTTCGTCGCTGTCGGTTACGGCATCGAAGCGCTGCCCGCGGAAGACTTCGTATTGTTGCAACGGGGAGAACCGGTCGAGCGCGGAACACGCGCGGTGATCGGCGCCGGCACGGGTTTAGGACAAGCGTTTATGGTGTGGCAGCAAGAGGGAAGTTATCGCGTCGTGCCTACGGAAGGTGGCCGCGTGGAATTCGGTCCTGCCGACGAGTTGCAGTTGGACATGACGCGCTATCTGATGCAAAAAAACGATCGAACGTCTTACGAGATGGTTCTGTCTGGACCAGGTCTCGTTCGTATTTACGAATATTTGCGGCATCGCGGAGATCACCGCGAATCGCCGATGCTCGCGGCCGCGATAGAACGCGCCGATCCGGCAGCGGAAATCGCGCGCGGCGCTTTAGAAAAAAACGATCCGCTGGCGAACGCCGCGCTCGACATGTTCGTGTCGATTTACGGCGCGCAAGCCGGCAACCTCGCGCTAACGGTCGGCGCCGTCGGCGGTGTCTACATCGCCGGGGGCATTGCGCCGCAAATCATTTCACGGCTTGGCGATGGTCGGTTTGTCCGGGCGTTCACTAATAAAGGCAAGATGTCCGATTACACTAGCGCGATTCCCATACGCGTGGTGATGAACGCCGACGTCGGTTTGATTGGCGCAGCGCATCTGGCGGCGCGGATGCAAATGGAACCGGCGATCGTGGATATGTCCTGATCGTCCGCGTGTCGAATCTCACGAAGTGTATGTAGTTTGGTGTTGTTGATCGGCGGCGAGATCAACGCCGAAATCGAGCACATAGCGATCGGCGGGAAAGAAAAAGGACAAAAACGGCATTTGCCGCGTG
>JAHFQD010000060.1 GCA_023266455.1 Candidatus Muproteobacteria bacterium | reverse complement strand
TAAGGGCGCGGCAACTGGCGACCAACTGATGTCCGGCCCGGATGCGCCCATTAAGGCGGGCAACTGTTTGCCGCTTAAGAACATTCCGGTTGGTTCGACTGTACATTGCATCGAACTTAAGCCTGGAGCGGGTGCGCAAATAGCACGCGCGGCGGGTGCCAGCGTGCAATTGGTCTCTCGCGAAGGTACCTACGCGCAACTGCGTTTGCGCTCAGGTGAAGTGCGAAAGATTCATGTCGATTGTCGTGCCGTCATCGGTGAAGTCGGTAATTCGGAACATAACCTGCGCGAATTCGGTAAAGCCGGTGCCAAACGTTGGCGCGGTGTTCGTCCGACGGTGCGTGGTATGGCTATGAACCCGGTCGATCACCCGCACGGCGGCGGCGAAGGTCGCAGCAAGGGTGGCAATATTCCGCAGAGCCCATGGGGCACTCCGGCGAAAGGTTACAAGACGCGTCACAACAAGCGCACGGATAGCATGATCGTGCAGCGGCGTAAAAAGTAAGAGGGCTGATTCGTGCCACGTTCACTGAAAAAAGGTCCATTTGTAGACGACCATCTGATCAAAAAGATCGAAGGCGCGCGCGCCAGAGGCGATAAGAAGCCGATTAAGACATGGTCGCGTCGTTCGACCGTCTTACCGGAATTCGTCGGCTTGACGATCGCCGTTCACAACGGCAGACAGCACGTCCCGATTCTGGTTACCGAAAACATGGTCGGCCATAAGCTTGGCGAATTCGCAGCGACGCGCACCTTCAAGGTGCACTCGGGCGAGCGCAAGGCGACCACGGAAGAGAAGTAAGTCGAAGAGATTGAACTATGCAGGCGACCGCAATTTTAAAGAATGTGCGTACCTCGGCCCAAAAGGGCCGGCTCGTGGCCGATTTGATTCGCGGCTTACCGGTAGCGCGCGCCCTTGAGATCCTGGAATTTTCGCCGAAGAAAGTGGCGAAGCCAGTACGCAAGGCGCTTGAATCCGCTATCGCTAACGCCGAGAACAATGTCGGCGCCGATGTCGATGAACTCCGTGTGTCGGAGATACTTATCGACAACGGTCCGCAGATACGTCGATTTCACGCACGCGCGAAAGGCCGTGGCGTCCGTATTATCAAGCGTACCGCGCACATCACCATAACGGTGAGCGACGAAAAGAAAACCAAGGCGGCTAAACCGCGTAAGAGCGGCGCCGTATCGGCGCCAGCTGCCAAGGGGAGCAACTAATGGGTCAGAAAGTTAATCCGATCGGTTTTCGTCTCGGTATTACCCGCGATTGGACGGCGAAATGGTTCGCCTCGCGCAGGGACTACACCGAAAATCTGCTGGCGGACATGAAGCTTCGTAAGCACCTGAAAAAAAGACTCGCGGGTGCGGCGGTGTCGCACATCGTCGTCGAACGTCCGGCGCAGAGCATCAACATCACCGTGCATACCGCGCGTCCTGGCATTGTGATCGGTAAGAAGGGCGAAGATATCGAGAAGCTGCGTCAAGAGTTGACGCGCATGGCCGGTAAGCCAGTACAAGTGGCGGTCGAAGAAGTGCGTCAGCCGGAGTTAGACGCGCAGCTGGTAGCGGAAAATATCGCTCAACAGCTCGAGAAGCGCATTATGTTTCGCCGCGCGATGAAGCGCGCCGTTACGAACGCCATGCGCCTGCGTGCGCAAGGTATCAAGATCATGGTCGCGGGCCGTTTGAACGGCGCCGAGATCGCGCGTACCGAATGGTATCGCGAAGGTCGCGTGCCGCTGCACACGCTGCGCGCCGACATCGACTACGGTTTCGCCGAAGCGTTTACGACGTACGGCGCGATCGGTGTCAAAGTGTGGATCTTCAAGGGTGAGATATTCGATAAGGATGAGCCCAAGATGGATATCGAAGAGGCTGCTAAACGGGCCAACGCCTGATTAAGGATTGTGCAGGACTGAGACATGCTGCAACCGAAAAGAACTAAGTTTCGCAAGATGCACAAAGGCCGTTTGCGCGGCGTTGCTACGCGCGGCCATAAAGTGAGTTTTGGCGAATATGGACTGAAGTCCATCGAACACGGTTTGATAACGTCGCGCCAAATCGAAGCAGCGCGCCGTGCGCTGACGCGTTTTATCAAGCGCGGCGGTCGCGTCTGGATTCGTATCTTCCCAGACAAACCGATCACCAAGAAGCCGCTTGAAGTTCGTATGGGTAGCGGTAAGGGTAACGTGGAGTATTATGTCGCGCCGGTTAGACGCGGCACGGTGTTGTACGAAATGGAAGGTGTGGACGAAGCACACGCGCGCGAAGCATTTAAGCTGGCGGCCGCGAAGCTTCCGGTGAAGACGATTTTCGTAAGCCGTTCGCTGTGAGGCATGTGAGATGAGCATCAAAGACTATCGCGCACTCGACCTAGAAGGGCGCGGCAAAGAACTGGAAGGCCTATTGCGCGAGCAGTTTAATCTGCGCATGCAAAAGGCGACCGCACAGCTCGGCAATACGTCGACGCTGCGTAAGGTACGGCGCAATATCGCGCGTCTGCGCACCGTTATGAATGAAGGTAAGGGTAAATAAGCATGACCGAGCAAACTCTTGCTGAAAAATCCGCCCGTTCGTTAGAGGGGCGCGTCGTCAGCAATAAAATGAATAAGACCATCACGGTGATGATCGAACGCCGTGTGCGCCATCCGCTTTATGGAAAGATCATCACGCGCCGTACGAAGCTCAAGGCACATGACGAGACGAATGAATGCAAAGAAGGCGATCTGGTCATGATCGAAGAGTGCCGTCCGCTGTCGCGTTCCAAGTCTTGGCGCTTGGTCAAAGTACTCGAACGCGCTCAGGCGGCATAACGGTAAGGATCGGAGAGATACGCCATGATTCAAATGCGCACATTCCTCACGGTAGCCGATAATAGCGGCGCGAAAACCGTGCAGTGCATCAAAGTGCTCGGTGGTTCGAAGCGCCGCTATGCCAACATTGGTGACGTTATCAAGGTCAGCATCAAAGAGGCAATTCCGCGCGGTAAGGTGAAGAAGGGAGACGTTTACGACGCCGTTATCGTGCGTACACGTAAGGGTGTGCGTCGCGGCGACGGATCCTTGATCCGTTTCGATACGAACGCTGCGGTTCTGCTCGATCCGAAACGCGAATTAATCGGTACCCGTATTTTCGGACCGGTAACGCGTGAACTGCGCAACGAGCAGTTCATGAAAATTATTTCGCTGGCGCCGGAAGTTTTATAAGGCGTCGCATAGGGTGTAGGCATATGAAGAAGATTCGAAAAGGCGATCAAGTGGTAGTGCTGGCGGGCCGAGATAAAGGCAAGCGCGGCGCGGTATTGCATGTACATGTAGACGAACGCGTTACTGTACAAAGCATCAACATGATAAAGCGTCACACGCGTCCTAATCCTAACCGCGGCATTACCGGCGGGATCGTGGATAAAGAAGCGCCTATTCATATTTCAAACATCGCATTGCTGAACCCGGCGACGGGTAGGGGCGAGCGAATCGGCTTCAAGACGTTGGCCGATGGACGGAAAGTCCGCGTTTGGAAGAAGAGTGGCGAAGTAGTGGACGTCAAGTAGACGACCTAACGAAGGCGATTAAGTATGACTCGGTTGCAAGAACATTATCGCAAGACTGTTGTACCCACGCTCAAAGAGCGCTTTGGGTATAAGAACGTCATGCAGGTGCCCAAGATCAGGAAGATCATGATCAACATGGGCGTCGGCGAGGCCATGAACGATAAGAAAATTATCGAGAACGCCGTGTCCGATTTAACCAAGATTGCGGGACAAAAACCGTTAGTTACGCGTGCGCGCAAGTCGATCGCAAATTTCAAAGTGCGCGAAAATTGGCCGATCGGTTGCAAAGTGACGCTGCGTGGCGCACATATGTATGAATTCCTCGACCGTTTGATCACGATCGCGATTCCACGCATCCGCGATTTTCGCGGCTTGTCTGGGCGCTCGTTCGACGGCCGTGGCAACTATTCGCTCGGCATTAAAGAGCAGATTATTTTTCCTGAAATTGACTTCGATAAAGTCGACGCTTTGCGCGGCATGGATATCACGATCGTGACCAGTGCCAAGACAAACGACGAAGCGCGCGCTTTACTCGAAGGCTTTAACTTTCCGATCCGGAGCTAGTCGATGGCAAAGCGGAGCATGATTAATCGTGACGTACGGCGTAAGAAGTTAGCGGCGAAGTATGCCGTCAAGCGCGCCGAGTTGCGGGAAAAAATTAGCAGCCTCAAGGTGTCGGACGAAGAACGTCACGCCGCCGTTGTCGCCTTGCAAAAAATGCCGCGGGATTCCGCGCGTACCCGTCAACGCAATCGTTGTGGTTTAACCGGCCGTCCGCGCGGTTTTTATCGCAAGTTCGGACTGTCGCGCAGCGAACTGCGCAAGGTCATGATGAAGGGCGAAGCGCCCGGCGTCTTAAAAGCCAGTTGGTAAGACGAAGAGAACAGAATTTATGAATACTGATCCCATTTCCGACATGCTTACCCGTATCCGCAATGGTTTAAAAGCGGAGAAAGTAAGCGTGCGTATGCCGGTTTCCACGGTGAAGCGTGCTATCGCCAATGTGCTGAAAGATGAAGGCTACATTGAAGGCATCGCCGAAGGCAGCACCGGCCCGAAAGCTTGGCTCGACATTAAGTTGAAGTATCACGAAGGTCGACCGGTGATTGAGCGCATCGAGCGCGTCAGCAAGCCAGGTCTGCGTGTTTATTCGGGCAATGAGAAATTGCCGCGTGTGGACGGTGGGCTAGGTGTAGCGATCGTCTCGACGTCGAGAGGCATTATGAGTGACCGCGCCGCACGCAAATCGCGTTTGGGCGGCGAAGTTTTGTGCATCGTATCGTAACGCGGATAACGTCATGTCACGTATCGCTAAAAATCCTGTAGCTGTGCCGGCCGGTGTCGAAGTAAAAATCACCGCCAGCAAGCTGAATATCAAAGGCCCGAAGGGAACTCTCGAACACGAGATTCATCCCAACATTAAGATCAAGCAAGAAGGAAACTTGCTTATGTTCGAGCGCACGAACGAATCGGCGCTCGCGCGAGCGGTTTCTGGAACCACACGCGCGCTGGTGAACAATATGGTTCATGGCGTCGCGAAAGGCTTTGAGAAAAAGCTCAGCATCATCGGCGTGGGTTATCGCGCCGCAGTGCAGGGCAAGAAGCTCAATCTAACGCTTGGTTATTCGCATCCAATCGCGTATGACATTCCGACGGGTATCACCGTCGAATGCCCCGACCAAACCAATATCCTTGTCCGCGGCGCTGATAAGCAGCTGGTCGGACAAGTAGCGGCCGACATCCGCAATTATCGTTCGCCTGAGCCTTATAAGGGTAAGGGTGTTCGTTATGTGGATGAGGTTATCGTCAAGAAAGAAGCGAAGAAGAAGTAAGCAACTATGATGACCAAAAATCAAAAACGTTTGCGTCGCGCCGGTCGTATCCGACGACGCATTTCGCGTCTGGAAACCCAACGGTTGTGCATTCATCGCACGCCGCAACATATCTATGCCCAGATCATTGACGCTACCGGCGGCAAGGTCTTGGCGGCGGCATCGACCGTCGAAAAAGAATTGCGTGGCAAGGTCAAGCACGGCGGCAACGTCGAAGCGGCGAAACTCGTCGGCAAGCGAATTGCCGAGAAGGCCAAGGCGGCCGGTGTCACACAGGTCGCGTTCGATCGCGCGGGTTATCAATATCATGGCTGCGTCAAGGCTCTTGCCGACGCTGCGCGTGAAAACGGTTTGCAGTTTTAATATGACGTTAAGAAATGCATCCTGCATTTCTTAACAGGAGACTTTAAAGATGGCTCAGCCGCAATTTGAAAGCGAACAACGCGCCGACAACTTCCTCGAGAAGTTGGTGAGCGTGCGTCGCGTGGCGAAAGTAGTCAAAGGCGGTCGTATTTTCGCCTTCTCGGCGCTGACCGTGGTAGGTGACGGCAATGGCCGTGTCGGTATCGGCAGTGGCAAGGCTCGTGAAGTTCCAGCCGCCGTCGCGAAAGCGATGGAAAATGCGCGCCGCAATATGATCAAAGTCGAGCTCAAAGGCCCAACCTTATTCCATCCGGTCGAAGCTCGTCATGGTGCCTCACGCGTCATCATGCGCCCAGCCTCGGTTGGTACCGGCATCATCGCCGGTGGTGCGATGCGCGCGGTGTTCGAAGTCGCTGGCGTGCAAGATGTATTGGCGAAATGCCTTGGTTCGCGTAATCCCGTTAACGTCGTGCGTGCCACGATAAATGGATTACTGCGTACGCGTTCGCCGCAAATGATTGCCGCCAAGCGCGGTAAGACCGTCGAAGAGATTATTGGTTAAGGAGTCGAACGATGGCCGAGAAAAAAATACAGGTGACGTTGTTAAAGAGTCCCTACGGGCGCACACAGGGTCATATGGAAACCGTGCGTGGTTTGGGATTGAAACATCGTCATGACAAGCGCGTCCTTGCCGATACGCCCGCGATCCGCGGCATGATCAGCAAAGTGGCGTATTTAGTTAAGTGCGAAGAAGTGTAGGTTTAGAGAGATCACACAATGCGTCTCAATACATTGAAACCCGCGCGCGGGTCGAAGCCGACCGGTAAGCGTTTGGGTCGCGGTGTTGGTAGCGGATTAGGCAAGACCAGCGGTAAGGGCCATAAAGGTCAGACCGCGCGTGCCGGTGGCTATCATAAAGTCGGTTTCGAAGGCGGTCAGATGCCGATTCAGCGGCGCTTGCCGAAGCGCGGCTTTAATTCCGCGATGGCTCGTGAAAGCGCTGAAGTGCGTCTATCCGATCTCAATAAATTAAAAGTCGCCGAAGTCGATTTGGCGGTGTTGAAGGCCGCTAATGTGGTTCCTCTCGAAACCAAGCGCGCTAAAGTATTCCTGTCCGGCAAGATTGAACGCGCCGTGACGTTAAAAGGCATTAAAGCTACCAAAGGTGCTGCGGCGGCGATCGCCCAAGCCGGCGGTAAGGTCGAGATCTAATAATGAACGCCCCCGCTGCACGCATGCCCGGCGTTGCCGGTTTCGGCAAATATGCCGATCTGCGTCAGCGGCTTTTGTTCGTACTCGGCGCATTAATCGTTTATCGCATCGGAACGTATATTCCGGTGCCTGGAATTAATCCCGCAGCGTTGGCGCAGTTGTTCGAAGGCACAAAGAGTTCGATCGTCGGATTGTTCGATATGTTTTCCGGCGGTGCGCTTGGACGGTTTTCAGTGTTCGCGTTGGGCATCATGCCGTACATCTCGGCGTCCATCATTATGCAGTTGATGTCGAACGTCCTTCCGCAGCTCGAGCAGCTTCGCAAGGAAGGCGAAACCGGACGGCGCAAGATTACGCAATATACGCGGTATGGCACGGTCATCCTCGCGACGTTTCAGGCGTTAGGGATCGCCATCGCGCTAGAAGGGCAAGGCGCTGGCGTCGTCTTGAATCCCGGCATCGCTTTCAAGGTGATGACGGTGGTTACGCTGGTGACGGGTACGATGTTCATTATGTGGCTCGGCGAACAAATCACTGAGCGTGGTATTGGTAACGGCATCTCGATCATTATCTTTGCTGGTATCGTCGCGGGGCTACCGCGAGCGATCGTGCAGACATTGACCTTGGCCGAACGCGGTTCGTTCAGCCCGCTGATGGTGTTGGTATTGTTCGCGGTCGCTTTGGCGGTAACGGCTTTCGTCGTTTTTGTTGAACGTGGCCAGCGTCGTATCACAGTGAATTACGCTAAACGCCAAGTTGGCCGTCAGATCCTTGCTGGACAGACGAGTCACTTACCGTTGAAGATCAACATGGCTGGCGTTATTCCGCCAATCTTCGCGTCATCGATCATTTTGTTGCCGGCGACCGTTGTGAGCTGGTTCGGACAAGGGCAGGGTATGCAGTGGTTGCAAGATGTCGCGACCACCTTGTCGCCCGGTCAGCCGGTTTATACATTGTTGTATGCGGCAGCCATCGTGTTTTTCTGTTTTTTCTATACGGCGATTGTATTTAACCCGAAAGATACGGCTGAGAATTTGAAGAAATCGGGTGCATTTATCCCCGGTATCCGCCCAGGTGAGCAGACGGCAAGTTATATGGACGGCGTGATGTCGCGGTTGACGTTGGCGGGTGCCGCTTATGTGACCTCGGTGTGCTTGTTGCCGGAATTCTTGATCGTTAAATGGAACGTTCCGTTCTACTTTGGCGGTACGTCGTTGCTGATCGTGGTCGTCGTCTGCATGGATTTCATGGCGCAAGTGCAGGCGCATCTCATGTCGCACCAGTACGAAAGCCTACTACGCAAGGCTAATTTGACGGGTAGCGGCGTTGGAATAACGCGCTGAGTTATCGAGGGTTTTAATCATGAAGGTAAGAGCATCGGTAAAGAAAATGTGCCGCAATTGCAAGATCGTGCGGCGCAAGCGCGTGGTACGGGTAATCTGCTCGGAACCCACCCATAAGCAACGCCAAGGTTAAAACCTCGGCGACACATAATCGCTTGATTCAAAAGGGTCTTGAAAGTACACTGTCGCGCTTTTGCGCGGACCCCGCTGAGATAGAGTTTGACGGAGATTTGGCTGAATGGCCCGTATAGCAGGTATTAATATCCCGAACCAGAAGCACATCTGGATCGCATTGACGTCTATTTATGGTATCGGTCGCACGCGCGCTCGCAAGATTTGCGACGCCACCGGTATCCAACTGTCCTCAAAAGTTAAAGATCTGACCGAAGCGGAAGTCGATAAGATCCGCGGCGAGATTTCAAAGATTACCGTGGAAGGCGATCTGCGCCGCCAGGTGTCGATGAATAT
>JAHFQD010000349.1 GCA_023266455.1 Candidatus Muproteobacteria bacterium | reverse complement strand
CAACACGTTCTTATTGCAGTTGTACATGCCGCTGCACTTCTTAGGTTTCGTCTATCGCGAAATCCGCCACTCGCTCACCGACATGGAACGCATGTTCACGCTGTTGCACCAGCCGACGGAAGTACAAGACGCGCCGAACGCGCCGGACCTCGTGGTTGCACGCGGCCATATCCGATTCGAGCAGGTCGCGTTCAGTTACGACGGCAAACGCGAAATCCTGCGCGACCTCAGTTTCGAAATTCCACCCGGTCACAAAGTCGCCGTCGTCGGCGCGAGCGGCGCCGGCAAGTCGACGCTGTCGCGCTTGATGTTCCGCTTTTACGACGTGAGCGCCGGCCGCATCGTCGTCGACGGCAACGACATTCGCGATATCACGCAGAAAAGTCTGCGCCGCGCCATCGGCATCGTGCCGCAGGACACGGTGCTGTTTAACGACACGATTTATTACAACATCCAGTACGGCCGCCCGGACGCGACGCACGAGCAAATCATCGCCGCGGCGAAAGCGGCGCATATCCATTACTTCGTCGAGTCCTTACCGGACAAATACGAAACGCTGGTCGGCGAGCGTGGTCTTAAACTTTCCGGCGGCGAGAAACAACGCGTCGCGATCGCACGCACCTTACTCAAACAGCCGCCGATTTTAATCTTCGACGAAGCCACGTCGGCGCTCGATTCGAAAACCGAAAAAGCGATCCAAAAAGAGCTGCAGGAAATCGCCACGCATCACACCACGCTGGTCATCGCGCATCGGTTGTCGACCATCATGGACGCCGACGAGATCCTGGTAATGGACCGCGGCCACATCGTCGAACGCGGCACGCATGAGCAATTGCTGACGCACAACGGCGCCTACGCCCACCTATGGGCGCTGCAACAGCAAGAAGAGGAAGAAAACGTTCAGGTCAGCGCCAACGACTAATATGGGTGTTTACCCGGGGAAACTTTCATCGCGGATACTAGAATGAAAGGATACCCCGAAGCCCGATTACCGGAGTGCGCATGCGGCCCGCTTTAATACTCGCCATCCTCGACCGCGAATTTCGCGGCGTAAAGAACGGTTACCACACCCCCGTCATGCTCTGGGGGCCGCCCGGTGTCGGCAAATCGCAGATGGTCAACCAAGTCGCGGCCGTCCATGACGCGCCGGTGATCGACGTGCGCTTATCGCAAATGGAACCGACGGACCTGCGCGGCATTCCGTTCCGCACCGGCGACGTCGTCGAGTGGGCGGTGCCGGCGATGATGCCCGACGAAAAACGCCACGGTCCGGTAGGCATTCTGTTCCTCGACGAAATCACCTCGGCCGCACCGACGGTATCGGCGGCCGCATATCAACTTATTCTCGACCGCCGCTTGGGCGAGTATCGCGTACCGCCGGGCTGGGCCATCTTCGCCGCCGGCAATCGCCAAGGCGATCGCGGTGTGACGTATGCCATGCCGGCACCGCTGGCCAATCGCTTCTCGCACTTCGAAGTCGATACGCATCTGGACGACTGGGTGGCATGGGCACACGCGCACCAGATCGACGAACGCATCATTGCGTTCCTACGTTTTCGTCCCGACCTGTTGTTCGATTTCGATCCGAAACACAATCCCGTCGCGTTTCCGAGCCCACGCTCGTGGGAATTCGCACATCGCGCGCTGAAAAAATTTGGCGACCAGAACGAATTGCTCCTCGGCGCCTTGCAAGCTTGCGTCGGTCCGGCCGCTGGCATCGAGACTAAAGCGTTCATCGACAATCTCGGCAACCTGCCCGATCTCGACGCCATCGTGCGCGGCGAATCCGCGACCGTGCCCGCGGAAACCGATCTGCAGTACGCCGTCGCCTCCGCGCTCGTGGCACGCGCGCTGCGCGCCAAAGACGGCGCCAACGCCGATCAAATCTTCGGCCACATCCTCGATTACGCCAAACGCTTTCCCAATCGCGAGATGGGCGTGATGCTCGTCTCGGACATGCAACGCGCCGTCGGCGAACGCTTGTTTAAAACGCCGCAGTTCGCGGCGTGGGCGAAGAGCGTAGCCGACGTGATGCTGTTCGATCTGCGCCGCGCGGCGAGTTGAAAACAACCGGCGCGTCTAACGGAACGACATTGCCGGAGTTCTCCTAGAACGCATGCCTAACGACACCGAAACCAAACTCACTGCCGCGCGCGCAGCGTTGATTATGGAAAAGCCATTCCTCGGCGCGCTGGTATTGCGCCTGCCACTAATCGAAGGGAATCCAAATTGGTGCCGCACCGCGGCTACCGACGCGCGTGGGTTCTATTACAACCGTGCCTACATCGACGGTTTAAATTTCGAACAAACCAAATTCGTTCTCGCGCATGAAGCCTTACATTGCGCGCTGACGCACTTCGCACGCCGCAAGCATCGTCACAAACGCCGCTGGGACGTAGCCTGCGATTTCGCTATCAATCCATTATTAGTCGCGGACGGTTTGACACCGCCCCCTGGCGCGCTGTTATCGCCACGCTTCCGCGGCATGGCAGCCGAAGAAATTTATCCCTGCATCCGCGAAGACACGAAAGAGGAAACGCTCGACCAGCATCTCTACGACGATGCCAGCGACGCCAGTGGCCGACGTCCGCCAACACCAGGCGGCGCGCCACCGCCCACCGGTAGCGGTGCGCCGCCACCAGCGGCGCCGGTCGGTCCGGAACGCGATCAATTGCAGACACAATGGCAGCAGCGTTTGGCCGGCGCGGCCCAGGCCGCCGCGCAAACCGGCAAGCTGAGCGC
>JAHFQD010000348.1 GCA_023266455.1 Candidatus Muproteobacteria bacterium | reverse complement strand
CGCATCAAAAACGTTCCTCGCGTCGGCGTTTTTCCGTCGCGAGGAACGTATAATCCAAGTCCTTCTCTCCACACTGCCGGCGAACCGGCATATTTTTTATGAACTCTCGCTTTAGTACCGTCCTCTTCGACCTCGACGGTACGCTTGCTGATACCGCACCCGACCTGGCGCAGGCGCTGAACACGTTGCTACATGAACAAGGCCGCGCCGCGTTACCGTTGGAAATCATCCGCCCGATCGCCTCGCACGGCAGTCCCGGCTTATTGAAATTGGGGTTCGGTGTTACCGCACAAGATGCCGATTATTTAATGCTGCGCGAACGTTTCTTGGCTTTATACAGCGCAGCGCTATGTCGCGAGACGCGACTTTTTCCAGGGATGCCGGAAGTTCTGGTGGAGCTCGGACGGCGCGGCATGAAATGGGGCATTGTCACGAATAAACCGGCATTTCTCACAGAACCCCTGATTCACGCGCTCAATCCCCTACCCACGCCGGCTTGTATCGTCAGCGGCGATTCCACCGCTAATCGCAAACCGCATCCAGAACCGATGTTGCACGCGTGCCGCCAGGTGGGTACTAACGCCGAAGAATGCGTTTACGTCGGCGACGCCGAGCGCGATATTCAAGCCGGACGTCAGGCGGGAATGCGCACGATCATTGCATTATTTGGATACATTAGTGAGGATGAGGAGCCCCAACACTGGGGCGCCGACGGCATGATTCGACGTCCGCAGGAACTTTTGGATTGGCTCGATGCCCATTGAAACGACTATCCCTTGGTTGCTGATCGGAATCGCCGTCGGTGTTGTCACCGGCATCGCCATCGGCCGCGCATCGCTGCAGAAACGACTGGGTGAACTCAGCACCACCTTAGATCTTGAGCGCCAGCGCCATTCCGACGATTTCAAGCGTCTCGAACAAACGTTCGCGGCGCTTTCGGGAGACGCGCTACGCAACAATAACGAAGCATTTCTTCAACTTGCCAAACAAACGTTGGAACAATTCAACACCCAAGCACGCGGCGATCTCGACGTACGCAAGCAGGCGGTCGAAGGATTGGTGAAACCCATCAAAGAAGCGCTGGAACGCACCGAACAGCAAGTTCGCATGATGGAAAGCGAACGCAAGCAGTCATACGGCGCGCTGTCGCAACACCTCGAAACGTTGAAAGAAACACAGCAACTGTTACACGGCGAAACTCGCAACTTAGTTCAGGCGCTGCGCCGACCCGAAGTGCGTGGTCAATGGGGCGAGCTGACGTTGCGCCGATTGGTCGAGCTCGCGGGGATGGTCGAACACTGCGATTTCTACGAACAACCGAGTACTGATACGGAAGACGGCCGGCGACGCCCGGATATGGTCGTACGTCTACCCGCCGGGCGCGAGATCGTCGTTGACGTGAAAACCCCGCTCGACGCTTATGTCAGCGCTATCGAAGCGAAGGACGACGCCACGCGGCGCATGTTTCTCGAACAGCATGCGCGTCATGTGCGTGAACGTATAAAAGAACTTGCCGCCAAAGCGTATTGGAATCAATTCAAGAACGCGCCGGATTTCATCATCCTTTTTATTCCCGGCGATCAATTCTTAGGCGCGGCGCTTGACGTCGACCACAACCTGATCGAAGAAGCGTTACGCCAAAAGGTGATTTTAACGACACCGACGAGTTTGGTAGCCCTGTTACGCGCCGTAGCCTATGGTTGGCGTCAGGAAACGCTGGCGGAAAACGCGAGCCGGATTCGCGATCTCGGCGAGGAGCTATACCAGCGTCTCACCACATTTAGCGAGCATTTAGCGCGTCTTGGCCGCAGTCTCGTATCGGCCGTGACGGACTATAACAAGACTGTGGGCTCGTATGAGGCGAAGGTGCTTCCCGCCGCCCGCCGTTTCCCGGAAATGGGCATACCCGAAGGTAAAGCCATCGAACCGCCCGAACCGATAGAAAAAGTCGTGCGCGAAGTGCACGAAGACTGATGACGCAAACTGAGATAGTGGATCGCTAATAAAAAATTTTTCATGTCGACGCCCAACGCAACTCAAGAAGAACTGCCGCGATTACTGCTGGTCGAGGATTCCGAAACCTCGGCAGCGTTGATCTCGCGCTATCTGCGCGGACGCTACGATGTGAATCACGTGCATAACGGCGAAGAGGCCTGGAAAGCATTGATGATCGATACCACGCTCGAGCTTGTCATCACCGATATTCAAATGCCAGTCATGAACGGACATGAACTACTGCTGAAGATACGTGCCAGCGACATCGCGCGTTTTAAGAATCTCCCGGTCATCGTCATGACGACGGCCGATGACAATACCGACCGGAACAAAGCGTTCGAAAACGGCGCCAACGATTTCGTAACCAAACCCGTGGATCCGGTGGAATTGCAAGCGCGTATCAGTGTTCATCAAAAATTGGCGCGCTTGATTCGTGAGCTCGAGGCGAATCGCCAACTGCTTCAAGAACAGGCGACGACCGATCCGCTCACCAAACTCAAAAATCGCCGCGCGTTCTTCGACATCGGCCAAGGCCATTTCGCGCTCGCGCGCCGACACGGCACGAATCTATCGGTCCTCATGATCGACATCGATCACTTCAAACGCATTAACGATACCTACGGCCACCAAGGTGGCGACGAGGTTTTGATTGGTGTTGGACAAATTCTCGAGCACAGCACGCGTACCGAAGATATCGTAGCGCGCTTGGGCGGCGAAGAGTTTTCAATTTTGTTGCCGGACACCAACCGCCTCGGCGCGGT
>JAHFQD010000347.1 GCA_023266455.1 Candidatus Muproteobacteria bacterium | reverse complement strand
AGTTGGGCGACCAAAGGACTCGAACCCGGTTCCGGAAGATTGTTCAGCGACGTCGCACAAGAAGTATTGGGTCATCAGGCCGCGATCGCGGTAATTTCCGGGCCCACGTTTGCCAAAGAAGTCGCGGCTGGATTGCCGACGGCATTCACCGTCGCCGCATCGAGCCCAAACGTCGCGGAGAAAGTGGCGACGTGGTTACGCGGCGAGCGCACGCGGGTTTACATCAACGGCGACATCGCCGGCGTACAACTCGGTGGCGCGATTAAGAACGTCATCGCTATCGCCGCCGGCATCAGCGATGGTTTGGGATTCGGCGCTAACGCGCGCGCGGCGTTAATCACGCGCGGGCTCGCCGAACTGACGCGCCTTGGCGTCGCGCTCGGCGGCAAAAAAGAAACTTTTATGGGGCTTACCGGCGTCGGCGACTTGGTGCTGACGTGCACCGACAATTTATCGCGCAATCGCCGACTGGGTCTTGGCCTTGGCCAAGGCCGCGATCTGGAAACGGTAAAAACGGAAATCGGCCAAGAGATCGAAGGTATTACCACGGCGCAGGAACTCTATCGCCTCGCCGCACGTGCCCAAGTGGATATGCCGATCACGACGCAGGTTTATAAAGTGTTATTCGAGAAGGTCCCGCCTCAAGCCGCGGTAGAAGCGTTGCTCAAGCGCGAACCGCGCGCCGAATAGTGGGTCACGAACAAATACGATTGCGGCCGGTCTTCTTGGCTTCGTAAAGTTTTCGATCGGCTTTCGAAAAAAGCGCATTGATCGTTTCACCCACCAAGTGATACGCGACGCCGCCGCTGATGGTGACGTTGATTTTGCGTGCGCCGTTTTGGAACGCCAGACGCTCGACGTTGACACGAATACGCTCGGCCAACGCCACCGCGCCGGCGCGGTCCACACATTTCGCTAGAATCGCGAGTTCTTCGCCGCCGTAACGCACGCCGATATCGTCGCCGCGCACCGAGCGCATGATGATGTCGCCGATATGCCGAATGATTTGGTCGCCGGTGAGATGGCCGTGCTCGTCGTTAATCTGTTTGAAGAAATCCAAGTCTAATAAGATCAAAGCGAAACCGGCTTTCGGGTCGCGCTCATGCACGCGAATCGCGGAATGTCCCCATTCCTCCATATACAAGCGCGTATACAAGCCCGAAAGTGGATCGCGAATCGCCAGTTGCACCAGTTTCGCTTCGTAGGTCCAGCGTTGGTAAAGCATGATCGACGCGAGCAGCACAGCGAGGGCGATCGATGCGCCGATGATGGTATAGGTGGCGACAATTTCCCAATAGCGCGAAGCGGAAAAATGCAGATAAAGCCGCTGCTGAATATCGGGGAAGTAATACACTTTTTGAACCAGCGCTTGATAAAAAATAGCTTTGTAACGAACGATATTAACTTTTTCGTTGAGCCTGTTTTCAATCGTGATGTTGACGGATTCCGATTTGTCTTTCCTAGCGGCTGACGACTCGCGCGCCGGTTCGCCAGGGATGGCGGGAAATGTTTGTTGCGACAATGAGCTGACCGGCGAGGCGTAAATAAAACCGCTGTCATCCGCCATCAACGCCAGTTCACGGTCACGGCGCCAAACTTTATCGGCTTGCGCGTTCAGATCCGCCAGCAAAATCTTCATGACAATCAGACCACGGAAATTTCCGGCGATCATGATGCGCGTAGTCAGATAGAAGCCCACCTTATAATCGGTTTCTTCTTTGATGAGAAAACGACCAACGTCGACGTTCTTCGCTTGCTGAAAATAAGCCAAGAACTGCAAATTGCGATTAGACGAATCGGTGGGAGATCGGTAATTGCTCGTTACGATTGTTTTGCCCTGTATGTCGAGCCCATAGATGGCGACCGCTCTGCTACTGAAGGCGATTTCTTCTAGCAGCTTGTTAGCTTCGGCGAGTGCGGCCGGGCTTTGTTCGAGCACCGCGGTATGAATGACGCCGGAACCCGACAGAATGCGGGGAACCAAGAGCGATTTGTCGATAAACGCGTCTAGGTTGCGTTTATTGTCTTCCGCGCGTTGGTCGAGCGCGTATTCCACCTGCTCGAGCGCGACGCGCTTGCCTTGTTCGAACGTCAGACCAACGCCGCCGAAGAGTACGATCAAGAGCAGCGAGATGGATATGACGCGGTGTTTTTGAATAATCGTCAGTAATCGATTGGGTGATTTGCCCATCTTGGGCGCCGTCCCCGTGACATCTTTGAATGAATTACCTTACCGTTTTGCATTTCACGTGCCAGATAAATTTCCCCTATTCCCCGCCGGTGAAATCTTGTTGGCGCCATGCTTCGAATACCGTTACCGCCACGGCGTTGGATAAATTGAGGCTGCGATTATGGGGACGCATCGGCAGCCGCAGCCGTTGAGATTCGGGTAGTCCCTCTAGAATTTCCTGTGGTAGCCCACGTGTTTCCGGTCCGAAGAGAATGGCGTCGCCGGCGCCGTAGCGGACGTCCGCATAAGAGTGTTGTCCTCGTGTCGAGAACGCGAATAACCGCGTCGGCACGTTAATTTCTAGAAAAGCGTCCAAATTTTTATACGTGCGCATGTGCGCCCATTCGTGATAGTCGAGCCCCGCGCGTTTGAGTTCGCGATCTTCTAAATTGAATCCAAGCGGCTCTATCAGGTGTAGCTGCGCGCCAGTGTTAGCACAGAGACGAATGATATTGCCCGTATTTGGCGGGATTTCAGGCTGGTACAACACGACATGCAGTAGAAACGTCATGATGGTCTGGAAATTGCTGTGAATTCTGTGGATTGAATG
>JAHFQD010000059.1 GCA_023266455.1 Candidatus Muproteobacteria bacterium | reverse complement strand
TCCCATTACACCCGGTTCGGTCGAAAACCTACGTAACTGCGCGATCTCGGCGTTGCAACAAGAACACGCTGAAGAATTTCATCTGCACATATCGAGCGAAGGTGGCAATCTCATCGCCGGTTTCACCGCCTATCATTTTCTACGGTCGTTACCGATTCCCATCGTTACGCATAATCTCGGTAACGTCGAATCGATCGCGGTATTGGTTTTTCTCGCCGGCACCAAGAGATATGTCGTTCCGCATGGACGCTTCATGGTCCACGCGCTGCACTGGGGTTTCGCCAACGGTCCGGTCGATCACGATCGACTCGCCGAGTATGCACGTAGTTTGGATTTCGACGCCGAACGTTACGCGAAAATTTTCGATGAGCGCACGGCGGGCGCAAACCATCCGGTGAACGTACGTAAGCATCTGCTAGGTCGCGAGAACATCATGAGCGCCGAAATCAGTATCCGCGCCGGCGTCGCGACGTCGATTGTAGAAGCGACAACGCCCGAGAGCGCCGTGCACTGGTGGCCGGACGTGGTAAAAGCGTAATTGGGTTTTACTTCGAGCGCTCGGCCTGCGATTTGATTTTTCTGGCGAAGTACTTATCACGTATCCGCACATACTTGCGCGCCAAACCCGGCGCGATCAGCAACTCATGCCGCAATTGTGGATCCGCGCTGACGCGCTGATGGCGTTTGCAGTAATGCTTCCACACAGGATTCAGCGTTTGATTAACGGTCTTGGCTCCGCCCTTGGTGTATTCCGGCGCGAGATATTTAAGCGCGCGGCGCGCGATGCTATCCATCGCCGACGACAACGCCATCTGATGCACGTGCAGATCTTCGAAGATCATTGGTAGGAACGCGTTGAGTTTAGGCTTGTCGACTTTCGCCCAGCGCGTCAGTACGTCGTGAATGTCTTTGCCTACGAACGGCGAGAAATCGTAACTGAAAACGCGTTCGTAGCTGAGGTCGAGTTCATCGGCGAATCGGCGTTGCGCTTCCATTAAGCGCGACACCCCGCTCAGTAACGTTTTGATTAAATCTTCGTCGGTGGCCGGCGCGAGGAACGTCGCATTGGAATAGTTGGTGACGAACTGGCTTGGCATCGCGAAATCGGCGGCATCAAGGGCGACGGTATCGTCGTCCCGATCAGGCGAACGCCTGAAAACTTGTATTGATACGCTTGTTGAACGTGCCATACGCAGCTTTTCAGTATCTTCCGAACCGTCTGGCGATTTTTTCATCCCTGATCTGCAGCTCGAATCGAGCCGTCCTTGTTTACGTCTTCATCCTTGAAGACACGATAACAAGTGTAATAACGGGGCATCGATTCAACAACATCTATTTGACAAAATAATTGTGAATAAAAAACGTGCCAATTAATGACACCTTCGGTCCGGTATTATCGGGTTATTGTCGTTAATCTCGTTTTTCAATTTGTTTTATCGCGTCGTTAAAGTCATGTCATCGAAAGCGATTTCATTCGTATGATTTTCTATTATTTTTTTCTGCGATCGCTTCTAGCATAACCAATTCGGACTCGGTAAAACCGGCTTCGCGCCGCGCCGTTGTATCGAACGGCGTACGCAGACGCATCGAGCCGTGTTGCTCAAGTAGCCGACGAAAGGTATCCAAGGGATCGACGCCGCGCTGCACGCAAAGATATCGATACCATCGATTGCCGACACGCACATGACCGACCTCGTCGCGCTGAATAATTTCCAAAATTTCCACCGCGCGTGGATCGCTGGCACGTCGCAGTTTTTCGATCAGCGCCGGCGACACGTCGAGTCCGCGCGCTTCCAACACGCGCGGCACCAACCCCATGCGCGCCAGCGGATCGTGTGCAGTCTTCAGCGCCATTTCCCACAAACCGTTGTGCGCGGTAAACGCGCCGTATTCATAGCCCAACGTGCGCAAGTGCTCGCGCAACAAAGTGAAGTGATACGCCTCTTCCGCCGCCACCTGCAACCAATCGCCGTAATACTCGGACGGTAATCCTCGAAACCGATACGCCGCATCGAGCGCGAGATTGATGGCGTTGAATTCGATATGCGCGATGGCGTGTATCAACGCGCCGCGTCCTTCGAGTGTGTACGCCGATCGGTTTTGCACGTCGCGCGGCGATACCAGAACCGGTTTCGCTGGTCGCCCAGGCTCGAAAACTTCTTCGACCACATCGGCGTTTATCGACGATAACGCTCCCGCGTCCCAGTCAGCTTTGAGCGACTGCGTCGCCGCGCATTTAGTGTCGCAATCGGTTTCAAGCAGCGCGGCGCGCGCGCGAACAAATAAATCGGACATCGTTTTTATATCTCTCGCAGTACCGCGATCGGACTTTGATCGACGAGTTTACGCGTGCCGAGGTAACCGGCCGCACCAACTAGCGCTGCTCCTACCAACGGCGCCGCGATCCAAATCGGCCACTTGAAGTCGTAGGGCAACTCGAATACGCGCGCGTACAAAACGTAGGCGATGATCTCTGCCCCCACCGCCGCCAATAAACCCGCCGCGACGCCGAGTGCGACAAACTCCGCCAAATGACCCGCACGCAATCGCCAACGGCTCGCGCCGAGCGTACGCAACAACGCACCTTCGTAGAAACGATCGTCCAAACTCGTCGCTAATGCGGCGTACAGCACGGCGAAGCCGGCAGCCAAAACGAATAACAAGAGGAACTCCACCGCTAGCGTCGCTTGGCGCAAAATGTTGCGCATCTGTTCTAAAAATTGATCGATTTCGATCAGCGTGATCGCCGGAAATGCACGCACGAGCGACACCAACAACGGCTTCTGCTCCGGCGCGAGATGAAAACTGGTGATATAGGTCGAGGGGAACGTATTGAGCGTTCCAGGCGGAAACATCATGAAAAAATTCGGATGAAACGAATCCCATTGCACTTTGCGTAAACTCGTCACGCGCACCGCGAGCTCGGTGCCGCCAATGACAAACGTCAACGAGTCGTCGAGTTTAATGCCGAGACGTTCGGCCAATTTTTCCTCGACCGAGACCACAGCACCGTCCGCGGAACCGCGCCACCATTCGCCGCGCACGATCACGTTATCCGGCGGCAGATCCACCGCCCAGGTTAAATTCAAATCGCGCTGCAACGCGCCGTCGTCGCTTTGTTCTTTCGTGACCGCCTGCGCCACGGCGATCTTATTAATCTCGGTTAACCGCCCGCGCACCATGGGATACATCGCTTGCGCTGGCACTTGCCTCTCAGCGAAAAAATGTCGCACCGCATCGACGTTCTCCGGTAGAACATTGACCGCAAAATAATTAGGCGTGTCTGGCGGCAACTGTCGCTGCCAGCTTGCAACTAAATCGGTACGCACGAGCGCGATAACCGCCATCGTCATCAGCGCCAAACCGAAAGCGAGAATTTGGCTCACGCTGGCGCGTGGGCGACGCCATAAATTATTCAAACCGAAACGCCACGCGACACCGACGCGTCGATGCAAGCGTTGACTCGCCCGCAATAAAATAAACGCCGCACCGCCGAGTAACGCGGCAGCGCCTATCGCACCGACTAATACGCCCGCGGTCAGTGTCCAGTTTTCAGTGATACGCCAGAGCAATAAAACCATCGCGACCGCCGCGGAACCATAAACCGCTAAAGCGCTGGCCGGTAATGGCACCAGGTCGCGGCGTAGCACTCGCAACGGCGACACTTGTTTGAGCCGCATGATCGGCGCCACCGCGAAACCCGCGAGCGTAATGAGACCCGCCGCGACGCCGAATGCGATCGGTTTCATCGACGGCGACGGTAACGCCGTGGGAAAAAGACTCTTGGTAATTTGATAAATGCCTTCTTGCGCGACATAGCCGAGCACGCAACCGAGCACGCTCGCTACTATCCCCAGTAGCGCGAGTTGCGGTAGATAAATGTGTAATACGTCTCGTTGCGCAGCGCCAAAGCAACGCAACAAGGCGCTCATGTCGTAGTGACGCGCGCTGTAGCGGCGCGCGGCCATAGCGATCGCGACACCGGCCAGAATCACTGCTAATAAACTTGTTAACCCGAGATAACGATCGATGCGCGAGAGCGCGCGCGTCAACGACAGGTTCCCTTGGCCGGCTTCGATCACGCGTTGGTTCGGCGTCAGATCCGGACGCAGCCGTTCCTGAAACGCCGTCACATCCGTGTCGGCGCCCGCGACGCCAAGCGCGTAAGCCACGCGGCTACCCGGCTGAATCACACCAGTGCGTTCGACGTCGGCGCGGTGCATTAACAAACGCGGCGCCATAGCGAAAAAATTTCCACCACGACCGGGCTCGTATGTCAGCACCTGCTTAACGACAAACGACGCGTTGCCGATTTCAATGCGATCGCCGATACGTAAGTTCAGCGCATACAGTAGACGCGCCTCGACCCACACCGTTCCCGCCTCCGGCGTCGCCGAGGTGCGCGCGTCGCGCGTCGACAAATCCGGCGCACTACGCAGCGCGCCGCGCAGCGGATAACCGGGATCGACCGCGCGGATACTCGCTAATTGCAACCGCTCGCCATGCACAACGACGCTGGAAAACTCCGCCGCCACGGCTGATTTGAGGCGATGTGTCGCGACGGCGTCGACCCACGCGCGCGGAATCGGTTCCGAACTGGTAGCGACCACATCGGCGCCGAGTAAGTCCGCCGAACCGCGCGATATACCCTGTTGCACACGATCGTTGAAAAAGCCGACCGCCGTTACCGCGCCGACCGCGATGGAAACCGCTATCGCGAACAATCGCAATTCGCCGGCGCGCCAATCGCGCGCGAACAACCGCACCGAGAGTTTCCACCAGCGCATTTCAGCGTCGCTCCACAACGCGTCCGGCGTCGAGATAAATACGGCGCGCGCAACGCGCGGCGACGTTTTCATCGTGCGTCACCAGCACCAAGGTGGTAGCGCGTTCGTGGTCGATCGAAAACAACAAATCGATCACGCGCGCGCCGGTGGCAGTATCAAGGTTTCCGGTCGGCTCGTCGGCGAACAGCACTTTCGGACGCGTCGCGAAGGCGCGCGCAATCGCCACGCGTTGTTGCTCGCCACCAGACAGTTGCCGCGGCGTATGCGTCGAACGCGCCGCTAACCCGACGCGATCCAGCAAGGCGCTCGCTTCACGCGCCGGTTCCGGATGGTCCGACAATTCCAACGGCAACATGATGTTTTCCAGCGCCGTCAGCCCAGGCAAAAGTTGGAAATTCTGGAACACAAAACCGACATTGCCGGCGCGTACACGTGCGCGTCCGTCTTCGTCGAGCCGCGTGAGGGTTTCGCCGGCGAGAGTGATCTCGCCGCTGGTTGGCGCGTCGAGACCGGCAAGCAAGCCTAGTAAAGTAGATTTTCCGGAACCGGAGACGCCGATAATGGCCACGCTTTCGCCGGCCTTGATATCGAGGTTCACGCCAGACAAGATGTCGAGCGGCCCTTCGGTAGTCATAACGCGTTTACTCACATCGGCGGCAGAAATCATGAATCCTTCGGTGATCCGCATCCTGCGTAGTTTGTGGTTAGCGATCCTATTGTTCGTCATCGTGCCGGCGCAAGCGGCGACGCGCACGATTCTCATCGTCGGCGACAGTCTCAGCTCGGGTTATGGCATAGACGTGCGCCAAGGCTGGGTCATGCTGCTGCAGCAACGACTGGAACAACAACAACGCGATTATAAAGTCGTCAACGCCAGTATCAGCGGCGACACCACCGCCAACGGCCTAGCGCGATTGCCGTCGTTGTTGATCAAACACACGCCCAACGTGGTTGTCATCGCGCTTGGCGGTAATGATGGCTTACGCGGTTTATCAACCGAGGAGATGCAACGCAATCTAACCAGTATGGTGACCCAAGCGAAAACGCGAGGCGCCAAGATCATACTCGCCGGTGTACGCATTCCGCCGAACTACGGCCCACGTTACACCGAAATGTTTCGGCATGTGTATCAAAATGTAGCGACGGGACAAAAGATTCCGTTGGTGCCCTTGATCCTAGCCGGAATCGATTTGGACGCTACGCTGATGCAAGCGGATCGAGTGCATCCGACGGCGGCAGCGCAAGGGAAAATTCTTGAAAACGTGTGGGAAGAATTAGAAAGATTACTTTGAATGCGAGATTATTTTTTTTAGGAAAAACACCTGTATTCGTGCTCTCGAATCGCCGAGAGGACCTGCGTGGCGCGCCAGAGAGAGAGTAATGTCTGCGGCGGCAACGGTTCCGATTCACGGTCACATCTCTTTCGGAAGAACTTCCTCAACCAAACGCCCTATCGCCCTGTACTTCCTAACGGACATAGAACACATCACTAAAACTTACTCTTGCGTAAATAAAAAAAGAGGGCCTACCGCATAACAGACCAAAAGAAAATCCATCCCTGCGTCCTCTGGCGCAACCCACAAATCCCTTTGCGAGCGCTCGCGAGATACACGTCCTCCCGCTTACCCCCACGCCCTTCATCCGACATCTGAGAAATCGTGCGATCGGGCATCCTGCCCTGACACGGGACGACACGTTCCTTCACGTCGTCTTGGATCAGACATCGAACTATCGGGCGCGGGCATGCCATGCGGCGGCCCAAACCTCAACTCTCAACTACCCACGTAAATCACTAACAAACTTTCAACCGAATACACCATGCAACCACCATTCGCGCGAATCGTGTTCCTGGAAAACCCACAGACGTTCGCCCCAACGGCTAAGCGCGGTACAGTAATCGCGCGCGATATCGTCCTGGTCCAGCCAACCGCTTTTGATGCGTCCGTAATCCTCTTGCAGCGTCAGCGTGCCGTACCAATACGGCTGCCCATCGCGCGAAGGCAACGCTACGGGTTCCTGCAACAACCACAGCGGACGTTCGTTTGTCACCACGAGATTCACCGACTTCCGTGGATCGGCATTCCACGATGCTTTTTCCGGATGGAGATCGGCCGCCAATTGCAGACCCCGCACCGCGTCTTGGCCTAAACGCGCGCGCAGCCGTTCAATCAATTCAGCGCTGACCTCGGTCGTCGAGCTGTGGCGCACGAAAAAATCTTTATTCGATCCTTCGAACGTCGAAATCGCTGACGTCGACACGGTCAACGCTTCCACCGGCCCAAACGACGCGATACCACTCAACCGCTCATGGAATAAATCTAAAAGATGCTTGGCATCACGTGTCGGCGCGACCAATCCCAACTCGATCGACGTTCTGCCGAGATTGCGGTGATGCAACGTCAACGTCACCGCCGACACGCCGGCCACGCGCGCCGTCAACACGCCACATAGTTGCTGTATCAAACGATTAAGTGGAAACCGTAATCCTTCCGGGTTGTCGATCGTTCCCAACAACTCTATCCGCGACTCAAAATTCATCGGCGGAACATACGGCAGCCGCGGATCTGAACCGCGCCCGAGCGCGCGATCCACCGCACTCACCCAAATAGAACCCAAACGTCGCACTAATCCATCCCTTGGCAATCGCATACATCCTCCTAACGTATCTATCCCTATTCCTTTCAATAACGTGCATTGGTCTGGTGTTAAATCGAGATACCGCAACGGCAGTTCGAACAAAACGCTTGGTAATGATTCGTAACGCAAGACGCGTGTCGTTATGCCGGCTCGTGCTAACCAGGTCGCCGCCGTCGGTGTCGGCGCCACCGCGAGACATGCGAAATACCCTAATGCCTGCAACTCCCGTTCGATGCGTTTTAACAACGCATCGAGACCGCCGAATAAACGCGCACTTCCCTGCACTTCCAACAACAAACTGTGCGGCGCGACGACGCTGACGAACGCACTGAACTGATAAGCCCACGCGGCCAAGCCCTCGAGGGCGCGCCGTTCACTGGCTTCATCGCGTTCGTAGACGTCGAGTTCCGACACCAGCGCATACGCCGCGCTGAGACACATACCGGGCCGCACGCCGTGGCGCGCGGCCGGCGCATTGCTAATAACGACGTGCTGTTCGCACCCTTGGCCTCGGCTGATGACCGTAGGCCGATGGGTAGCGCCGCCGCGTAGAAATATCTCGAGCGGCAGAGCGGGTAGATGAACGCATAACCAAAGCACGATATACCTCCAGAACCACCGGTCCGGTTGGCCAACCACCGCGGCGCTTTAGTATCTGCACAGCGAGGCGTCGTGCCTCTCCATCAGCCGACTCGACTTTGAGTCGTAACGCAGCCGGCGAATGTTCTTTTTCAACGGAGGTCGAACGAAACAAAATACCGAGCGCCCCACCCGCTTCGGCGGCGCGTTGTAAGCGCCGCAAACTTTTCGTATCCGTGCTTGAGGGCCAAGCGAGCACCGCGCCGCAAGTACCGGCGCGCAGCGCTTGCTCGACCGCGCGTAACGTGTCGTTGTTTTTTTTTGGAGACACCACGAGCACGCGCGACAAATCGAGACCGGCGCGCACCAACGCCGGCGCATACGGCACGAACGGCGGCGCGATAAAGACAACCCAACGATCACCGCGCGTCAGCTGCGCCAACGCGGGCAACAATAGACGCATTTCACCGATGCCGACGCGTTCGGTCAGAATTTCCACGAGCGCCGACGAAGGCCAGCCTTCACTAGCCAAGGCGGCGTCGAGTTCCCAGAACCCGGAAGCGATGCCCGTTGTCGACGGCGCTTCGCTGCCGCGCCAGACGTCGTTACGTTGTAAAATTTTTTCGAGTCTCATAGTGGCTTCCCTATCCTGATTACACCGACGCTGATGCCTTCGATTACCAGCGGTTGACGACGCAAATCGATTTCAATCGGTTTGAAGTCGGCGTTCTCCGGCAACAGTTGCACTTGTTGTCCACGCCGTTGAAAACGTTTCACAGTGACATCGTTGTCGATACGCGCAACCACGATCTGGCCGTTGCGCGCCTCGGGCATACGATGCACCGCCAGGAGATCGCCGTTGAAAATTCCCACGTCGCGCATACTCTCGCCGCGTACGCGTAAAAAATAATCGGCG
>JAHFQD010000058.1:5627-8923 GCA_023266455.1 Candidatus Muproteobacteria bacterium | reverse complement strand
GGTAGGCCTGTTGGCGGCCATGTACGCGTTGCGCATGGCGGGATTGTTTCTCATCTTTCCGGTCTTTGCGCCCTACGCCCAGCAGCTTTCGGGGCAGACGGCGACCTTAATCGGCGTCGCGCTCGGCGCTTACGGCCTGACCCAGGCGATTCTACAAATTCCATTCGGTATTGCGTCCGACCGCTATGGACGCAAGCCGATTATCGCGATCGGTTTAATTTTATTCGCCCTCGGTTCCGCGGTCGCCGCCATGTCGACGTCCATTTGGGGCGTGATTTTGGGCCGATGCCTGCAAGGTTCCGGCGCGATCTCGGCGTCGGTCATGGCCTTGCTCGCCGATCTCACGCGCGAAGAGCAGCGCACCAAGGCGATGGCGATTATCGGCGTCACGATCGGCGCGTCGCTGATCGGATCGTTGGTGGCGGGGCCGATCGTCGATAACGCCGTCGGCGTGTCGGGGATATTTTGGATAACTGGCGTCGGTGCGATCGGTGCACTGATCATTCTTTTTACTGCGCTACCGAATCCCACGCGCAGTGCCGCGCCGGAACGCGAACGAGGGGCCGCGCTGTTTCTGCGCTTGCTTGGCGACGCGCAGCTGGGGCGGCTCAACGTCGGTATTTTCGTCGTGCATTTAATGATTACGGCATTGTTCCTGGTGTTGCCACGGATTCTCATGGACCAAATGGGCATCGTGCTCGCGGATCACTGGAAGTTTTATTTGTTGGTGATGTTAAGCGGCATCGTCGCCATGGTGCCGGGTCTGGCTTGGGCGAATCGCGACGGCCGCATGCGCAGCGTGTTTATCGGTGCGATTGCGCTATTGGTAGCGGCGCAGGCGACGCTTGCCGCGGCGTTTCAGTCGCCGATCTGGCTGGTGGCAGCGCTCGTGGCCTTCTTCACCGCATTCAATTTACTCGAGGCGATGTTGCCGTCGCTGATCTCGCGCCTAGCCCCGACGCGGTCGAAAGGCGCGGCGATGGGACTCTACGGCACCTCGCAATTTTTCGGCGCCTTCGTCGGTGGTGCGTTAGGCGGGTTCCTAAACGGACACATCGGCGTTTCCGCGGTTTTCGCGTTCGCGGCTTGCGCGGGCGTGGTATGGCTGCTGCTGGCGCTCACCGCGCCGGCGTTTCAACTCTTGTCCACACGGACAGTCCGCATCGGCCGGCTTTCCGCCACCGAAGCCAAGCGGTTAGCGCATGAACTGTTGAGTGTCGCCGGTGTTTCCGAGGCGGTGGTGTTGGCCGATGAGGGAACGGTCTATCTCAAAGTGGATGCGCACGTGCTGGACGAGCAAGCACTACGCCGCTGTTTGCCGGCCGGTTAAGGCGGTTTTTTATCGCGTTGAGGCCGATGATCAGGGCGTGTAGGATTGCCGCCTGTCATCGCGAAGAACCTTCCTGAACCGCTTTGCGATCAATTTGGAGATAAAACATGGCGCGTGGAGTCAATAAAGTCATTCTCGTCGGCCACCTGGGACGCGATCCCGAGGTGCGCTATTCCCCCAACGGTCAAGCGGTCGCCAACGTGACGATGGCGACGTCGGAATCGTGGAAAGATAAAAACACTGGCGAGAAACAAGAACGCACCGAATGGCACCGCGTGGTGTTCTGGGGCAAGCTGGCTGAAATTGCCGGCGAATATTTAAAGAAAGGCAGCCAGGTATACGTCGAAGGCCGGCTGCAAACGCGTAAGTGGCAAGATAAAGAAGGCGCCGAACGTTACACGACGGAAATCGTCGCTAACGACATGCAGATGCTCGGCTCACGCGACGGCCGCGGCGCTCCTGCCGACTTCAACCAAGACGAACCGGCGATGATGAGCAGCGGCGGCGGTGGCGCTCCCAGTAATTTCTCCAACGGTGGCGGCAGCGCTAAAAAGCCTTCATCGGCTCCCGCGAAAGCGGGTGGCGACTTCGACGACGATATTCCGTTCTAGAAAGACGGTTTCCGTTAACAACGGACCGCGAGAAAAGAAGTGACAAGGGGAAGCTGCAAAGCTTCCCCTTGTTCGTTCTGCAGTCGATGCCTTACTTCTTCCGTTTCGCCAGGTTGAATGCGATAGCGGTGCGGATCAGCTCTTTGAATGCCGCTTCATCGATTGCGTCGTTTTGGTGGATGTCGATGGCGCGCCGTGTATTTCCCTCGAGGCTTGAATTGAAGAGATGGGCGGGGTCCTTCAGCGAGGCTCCGTGAAAGAAGGTCAGCTTTACGACCTGTTTATAGGATTCGCCGGTACAGATAATTCCGTTGTGGGACCAGACGGGCGTTCCCATCCACTTCCATTCTTCGACGACCTCGGGGTTCGTCTCGTGGATGAGCTCGCGCATTCGTTTCAGCACCGAACCTCGCCAATCACCAAGCTCGCGAATGCGTTGGTCGATCATCTGTGGAGCGGAGCGGGGCTTCGCGGTAAGCGTCGTCCTCTTCGTGGGCTTGCGGGTTGACGACTTGGCGACGGCCTTGCGCGGTTTGGCTGACTTCGCAGCGACCCGCTTGGTGGTGGTTTTCTTTGCAACCTTCGCTGACTTCTTGGATGTCTTGCCGACCATGGTGTTTGCTCTCGATTCGTAGTGAGGTGTTAATACGGTGGGGGCGTATCGACCGCAGCCGTCAGCTTTCCCTTGTTCGTTTAGAGAACATGCCCGTATGGTTAAGTCTTCATACTTCCTTCGTGTGACGTTCTATCTAATCTTAAAAGCCGTTACAATATTCCATAATTCGAGTATTATCGAATTATGGAAAGCAAACAAGCCGTCAACGCGCTCGCCGCACTTGCCCAGGAAACCCGCCTTGCGATCTTCCGACTGCTTGTTCAAGTCGGGCCATCAGGTCTTTCCGTTGGTGAAATCAGTGCCGACGTCAAAACGTCGCCCGCCACACTTTCGTTCCACCTAAAAGAAATGGTCCATGCGGATTTAATCGAGCCGCGCCAAGACGGTCGTTTTATTTTCTACTCGGCCAATTACGCCCAAATGAATGGACTGCTCGGCTTTCTTACCGAGAACTGCTGCGCTAAAGACGGCGTCTCGTGTTTGCCGATGACCAAGGGCAAGTGCGTTCCAACACCTGCAACCAAAATCAAACGTCGTACTGCGAACAAGCCATGACCGATACAGCGCGAAACGTTCTTTTTCTCTGCACCGGAAATTCGGCGCGATCGATCATGGGCGAGGTGCTCATGAACCATCTCGGTCGCGGCCGATTCAAAGCGTATTCCGCGGGCAGCCATCCGAACGGCAAGGTGAACCCGTTTGCGATCGAGACGTTGCGGAAGATGGGGTTCTCGACCGA
>JAHFQD010000058.1:0-5617 GCA_023266455.1 Candidatus Muproteobacteria bacterium | reverse complement strand
CGATTTTATCTTTACCGTCTGCGACAGCGCGGCCAATGAGGTTTGCCCGATATGGCCAGGTCGCCCAACGACCGCACATTGGGGGGTTGAAGATCCGGCGCATTACACCGATCCCGAAGTAGCTAAGAAGGAATTCTTTAAGGTTGCAATGATACTAAAGCGCCGTATCGAGTTGTTCCTCGCCTTACCGCACGAGAAGTTGGATGCCATTTCACTTCGAGATCGGCTTAAAGCGATCGGGAAAGAATGAACGTTCCGCTCTCTAAGCGATTAGCCGCGGAAGCGCTCGGTACTGCGTTCTTGTTAATGGCGATTGTTGGTTCCGGCATCATGGGAGAACGGCTCGCCGGTGGGAATATAGCCATCGCCCTGCTTGCTAACAGTTTGGCGACGGTCGGTGCGCTTTTCGTTCTGATTGTGATCTTTGCGCCGATCTCCGGCGCGCATTTCAATCCAGCCGTCACGTTCGTTATGGCGCGCCAACGCAAGCTCGCCGCTAAAGACGCCGTGTTCTACGTAGCGGTTCAAGTCGTCGCCGCTTTCGTCGGTGTCGCGCTTGTGCACGCCATGTTCAATGAACCGTTATTCTTCGCCTCGATGAAAGTACGCACGGGTTGGAATCAATGGCTGAGTGAATTCGTCGCCACCTTCGGACTTTTGATGGTGATTTGGGGTTGTTCTCGCTTTCAAAAGATGACGGCAACGGGAATTGCGGTGGCGGCTTATATTGGTAGCGCGTATTGGTTTACCAGCTCGACATCATTTGCGAATCCCGCCGTGACGTTCGCCCGCGCCGCAAGCGACACATTCGCTGGAATTAGACCGGACGATGTCGTTGGTTTTGTTGTCGCTCAAATGATGGGCGCGACAGCGGCCACGTTTTTATTTGGTTGGCTTGGCGGGACAAAGTCGCCTATTACCGAACGCGCAGACAGGTGAAACACCATCGGGTCATGAATTAGCGGCCCGCGTTGTCATGAGAATCCCCAGTGCCGCGATGGTGAACATTACTGCCGAATAACCGAGCGCTTGCGGCATATCTTGCGCGAACAGATGACCGCCGAGCGCGGAGCCGATCGCTTGGCCGATGAAAATCGCGGACGTGTTAAGTGCGACGGCGGCGCTGGCGAACGTCGGCACCGCGGTAACTAATCGAGCTTGTTGCATCGAATTGATAGCGGCGAATCCTAATCCCCAAAATACGATGCCGGCGCCCATGATCGAGAGCATACCGGCGCCGGCACTCCACAGCGTGAAGCCGATCAGCATCGACAAGAGTCCAATGCCAGACATTAAAAACGGTTTGATGATCACCACGAGTCGCGTGGTAATGATATTGCCGATGATCCCCATAACGCCGAATAACGAGAAGAACGCGCTGATGGTCGCGACGTTCGCGTTAGCGAGTCGCGCTAGCAGTGGACCGAGATAAGTGAAGATAGTGAACTGGCCGGATACTTGTACCGTGCTCAGAACCAGCAGCAACAGCACCAGGCGATTGCGCAGTAACTGGCTCCAACTTTCCAGCGACAGCGGTGCTCCACGTAAACCTTTCGGCAATACATATAGTAATAGCGCCGCGCACAACAGCGCCGCCACGCCGACCGCGGCGAAGGTCGTATGCCAGCCCAGGTGAGCCGACATAAACGCCACGGTCGGCAGACCGGCCGCGACCGCCAGTGAGAATCCGAGATAAACGAAAACAACGCCGCTTGCTCGATTTTGCGGCGGCATGATCAGCGCTACCGTGCTCGTCGCCACCGGCGGGAAGACGTCCGCGAAGGCCATGGTTTAAACGCGCAATACGAGCAGCCCGGCGTAGCTCGGTGCGAGCGCCGACAGTAAATGGTCTAACGCCACCATGACAAGCGCGCCCGCGAGCAGCAAGCGCCGATCGAAGTGGCTCGTGGCCCACACCATTAAAGGAGAACCGATGCATAGAACGATGGCGCCGGCGGTAACTAAAAATCCGGCGTGTTGAATCGTAATGTCTAAACCCTGCGCCAGATCAACCAGCATGCCGGCGAGACCGATGATCGCCACGCCGATGATGAAGTTGCCCAGCATTAAAACGAAGCGGGGGAGAAAGTCGGTTTGTTTCTTTGACATGACGTTACCAAACAGCGGACAGCGATTTCCGATCTGTGAAGTTCTCTACCTAATGAAGGGAGAGAAGAACTACGCGCGCTTCTTTTTCGTTTTCCGTCGCGCCGCGGGTTTGTCGCCGGCGCGCGGCAACAGACCTCTCAGGTACGCGTCGATCGCTGGCGCTGCGGATTTGGACAGCGATAAATATTTTCGATCGAGAAGCCAATTATTGATGAGTCCGTCGACGAGCGCGTACAAACCCACGGCAGATAATTTAGGATCAATCGCCGCCGACAGCTGACCGCGCTTCATGCCTTCGCGCATGGTGTCTTCGATGCGTAGCAATGAACTATTGCGACATTCGAGATGACGCTTGCGCAGATACGTTTCCATTTCGTCAACGTATTCGACTTTGAAACGACAGATCTCCGATACGCGTTGCCATTGCGTGTCGATCGCGAGCCGTTTGAGAATCGTGAGCGAGCGGGCGCGCAGGGAGGCGAACGGATCGTCGGCGTTTTCTTCAGTCGCGCGCACCATTAGTTCTTCCAGCGGCAACTTCATGCGCTGCATCATGGCTTCGAACAAATCGGATTTATTTTTGAAGTGCCAGTAGATCGCACCGCGTGTGACGCCCGCGGCGGCGGCGATATCATCGAGCGACGTGCGCGATACACCCTTGTCGATAAAGACTTGCTCCGCGGTATCCAGAAGTCGGTTACGCGTTTCCGCCGCCGCTTCTTTTGTGCGCCGAGCCATCCCGTTTATCTCCTGGATCTAAATGACCGTAATAAGTACGCGTAATTAATCGGAATTTCATATAGCGGTTGTACGATAGTCGTTCAAAGTCGCTTACCGCTATTTACATACATACACGAATGTATGTATTCTAACATGCAGTTTCAGCGGTTACCATTCCAACGTAAGAGTCTCGTGATGTGCACGCGATCGCGTTGCGCCCGGCAGAGGTAATTATCATGAAAAATAAATCGTTTTTGTTCGTTGCCCGTGTGGTGTTCGGTCTGATGGCCGGCGCTGTTTTCTTGTCCGGGTGCAATCGCGCTAGTTCTCAGCCGCATAACGGGATGCCGCCGCCGGAGGTCAACATTGTGACCTTGGAATCCAAGAGCGTGCCGATTGCCTTTGAATACACCGGCCAGACCGCCGGTTCGCGCGAAGTCGAAGTGCGTGCTCGTGTTACCGGTATTTTGAAGGTGCGCAACTATCGCGAGGGCGGACGCGTAGCCGCGGGCCAATCGTTATTCACCATCGACCCGGCGCCGTTCGAAGCTGCCGAAGCGCGTGCCGAAGCGGACGTCGCCGCCGCCAGCGCGCGCGTCGAGCAAACCCGACGCAACGCCGCGCGCATGAAGCCGTTGTTCGAAGCCAAAGCTGTCAGCCAAAAAGAATATGACGACGCCGCCTCCGGCGAAGCCGTCGCTATGGCGGATCTCAAGGGCGCCAACGCGCGATTGACCGAGGCCAAACTGAATCTGGCGTATTCGCGGGTGGAATCGCCGATCTCCGGTGTAGCGGGGCGTTCGTTGCGTTCAGAAGGTAACTACGTTTCGGGTCCGGACGTGTTGCTCACGACGGTAACGCAAGTCAATCCGATCCATGTGTTGTTCGGTATCTCGGATGAAGAGCGTTTGCGCCTCAACCAAGAAGTGCAAGCGGGACGATTGGTGTTGCCCAAGAACAACGCTTTTATCGTCAGTCTAAAACTCGCGGAAGACGGTAATTATCCGAATACCGGAAAACTAGACTTCACCGACATCCGCATCTCCGGCACCACCGGCACCAGCGAAGCGCGCGCCGAGCTGCCGAATCCGCAAGGATCGCTGCACCCGGGACAATTCGTGCGTGTGATATTGAAAGGAGCGCAGCGACCGAACGCCGTATTCGTTCCACAACGCGCTGTGCTTGAAGGACCCAAAGGGAAATTCGTTTATGTGTTGGGCGCGGAAAGCAAAGCGGAAGTGCGGCCAGTGACCTTGGGTGAATGGTACGAGGATAACTGGATCGTGACGTCGGGCTTGAGCAACGGCGACAAAGTCATCGTCGATGGTTTGATGAAACTTCGCCCCGGCGCGCCGGTTCAAGTCGCCGGTTCGCCGCCGACGCAGGGCGCACCGCAGAACGCGCCCGCCGCCGTGCCCAAGGAAGGTGCGCCTAGTAAAGCACCCCCGGCTAAAGCCACCAACGCAAAAAATTAAAGGCGCTTTCGCATGTTTTCACGTTACTTCATCGATCGTCCTATCGTTGCCGCCGTTCTGTCGATCTTCATCGTCATCGCCGGTTTGGCCGCGATGCCGAATTTGCCGATCTCGCGCTATCCGGAAATCGCGCCGCCGGTTGTGACCGTGCAAGCGATGTATCCAGGTGCGTCGGCGGAGATTCTGGAACAAACCGTGGCTGCGCCGTTGGAGAATCAAATCACCGGCGTCGAGAACATGATCTTCATGAACTCGATTTCGGGTTCGAACGGCGTG
This sequence comes from Candidatus Muproteobacteria bacterium, assembly GCA_023266455.1. Classification (GTDB taxonomy): domain Bacteria; phylum Pseudomonadota; class Gammaproteobacteria; order Acidiferrobacterales; family Sulfurifustaceae; genus JAHFQD01. The sequence goes on along the minus strand of JAHFQD010000058.1, from coordinate 1,037 downwards.
GTGCAGATTCAAGTGACGTTCGATATCGGCACCGACGTGGATCAGGCGACGATCAACGTTAACAATCGCGTGAAACAGGCCGAGGTGCGCTTGCCGGAAGAAGTGCGGCGCCAAGGCGTTACGGTGCAGAAGGGCTCGTCGTCGTTCTTACAAGTTATCGCGTTCTATTCGCCCGACGATCATTACGACAATCTCTATATCAGTAACTACGTCACGCTTAATGTGTTGGACGCGATTAAGCGTATTTCCGGCACCACCAACGTGCAGATCTTCGGCGCTAAAGATTACGCCATGCGTATCTGGGTTAAGCCGGATCGGTTGACGCAGCTCAAGTTGTCGCCGGCGGATTTGATTCGCGCGCTCAACGAACAAAACGCGCAATTCGCGTCGGGTAAGATCGGTCAATCGCCGAGCGGTACACCGCAAGAATTGGTGTACACCATCACGACGAAGGGTCGGTTGAGCGACGTTAAAGAATTCGAAAACGTCATCGTGCGGGCCAATCCCGACGGGTCGACGCTGCGCTTGAAAGACGTGGCGCGCATCGAGCTCGGTTCTAAAGACTATGAATTTATCGGACGCGTCAACGGCAAGCAGGCGACCCTGGTGGGTATCTTCTTGCAACCGGGCGCGAACGCGCTCGACGTGGCGAACAACGTCAACAAGACGGTTAAAGAACTCTCGACCCGTTTCCCTCAGGGCTTTGAACACAAGACGGTTTACGACACGACGCTGTTCGTCGAAGTGTCGATCCGCGAAGTAATCAAGACGCTTGTTGAAGCGATGTTGTTGGTATTCGTCGTGGTGTTCGTGTTCCTGCAAAACTGGCGCGCGACGCTGATTCCGTTCGCCGCGGTTCCGGTGTCCTTGATCGGCACCTTCGCCGGTTTGCATCTGCTGCATTATTCGATCAACACGCTCACGCTCTTCGGCATGGTGCTCGCCATCGGCATCGTCGTCGACGACGCCATCGTGGTGTTGGAAAACATCGAACGCATCATGCACGAGGAGGGCGCGAAGGCGCGCGACGCGGCGAT
>JAHFQD010000057.1 GCA_023266455.1 Candidatus Muproteobacteria bacterium | reverse complement strand
CGGCGTTGGTGCCTCGCGCGTGCGCGACATGTTCGATCAAGCGAAGAAACATGCGCCGTGCATCATCTTCATCGATGAAATCGACGCCGTTGGCCGTCATCGCGGCGCCGGTCTGGGCGGCGGTCATGACGAGCGCGAACAAACATTGAACCAGTTGTTGGTCGAGATGGACGGTTTCGAAGGTAGCGAAGGCATCATCGTGATGGCGGCGACCAATCGTCCAGATGTGCTCGATCCAGCGTTGTTGCGTCCAGGCCGTTTCGATCGTCATGTGTTTGTGCCCTTGCCCGATATTCGCGGGCGCGAACAAATTCTTAAAGTGCATATGCGGAAAGTGCCGGTGTCGGAAGACGTGGATGCGTCCATTATCGCGCGCGGCACACCGGGATTTTCCGGCGCAGACTTAGCGAACTTGGTGAACGAATCGGCGTTGTTCGCGGCGCGTGCTAACAAGCGCTTGGTCGACATGGAAGATTTCGAAAAGGCCAAAGATAAGATCATCATGGGTGCCGAGCGACGCTCGCTCGTGATGCCGGACAAAGAACGGCGCAACACCGCGTATCACGAATCTGGTCATACCGTAGTGGCGAAGTCATTGCCTAACACCGATCCGGTACATAAGGTTACGATCATCCCGCGCGGACGCGCGCTCGGTGTGACCATGCAACTGCCGACCGAAGATCGTTATAGCCACGATCGCGAATCGCTGCTTGCGACCATTGCGGTGTTGATGGGTGGACGCATCGGCGAAGAAGTATTCATGAATCAGATGACGACCGGTGCCGCCAACGACTTCGAACGCGCCACCGAGATCGCGCGCAATATGGTCACGCGTTGGGGCATGTCGGACGTGCTTGGTCCGCGCGTATACGGCGAGAATCAAGGCGAAGTATTCCTCGGCCGCGACGTCGCGACGCATAAAAATATATCCGACGCCACGGCGGAGCTGGTGGACAAGGAAATTCGCCGCATCGTCGACGAACAATATACGCGCGCGCGCGACATCATCGAAGACAATCGCGAGAAGATGGAAAAGATGGCGCTCGCGCTGATCGAATGGGAAACGCTGGATTCACAGCAGATCGAAGACATTATGGCTGGCCGCGAGCCGCATCCGCCCGAAGGCGTTCCCCCCGGTAAGAATTCCGGTGATAGCACCGGCAGGCCGAGAACGCCGAAGCCGCGCGCGAAACCGAAATTCGACGCTCCCGCGGGAGAGCATTAATCCATTCCTCGAGCTTCGGCGAATTCGCGACCGCGTAATCCGTCGTCGACCGCGTCCAGCGGAATACGTTACGCTATTCCGCTGGACATCAATATTTTCTCCCATATGACGCTACTCCAATGCGGTGCGCATAAAGTCGATCTTACGCGCGCGGCGATAATGGGCATTCTCAATGTAACTCCCGATTCTTTTTCCGATGGCGGCGCACATGCCGATCCCGTTAGCGCGGTGGCGCGCGCGCGGCAAATGATGGAAGAGGGCGTATCGATCATCGACGTCGGCGGCGAATCGACGCGTCCCGGCGCACAAGCGGTATCGGTGCAAGAAGAGCTCGATCGCGTAATTCCCGTTGTCGAACGTATCGCTAAAGAAATCCCGGTGCCTATTTCCGTCGATACTTCCAAACCGGAAGTTATGCGCGCATCGATAATCGCCGGCGCGGGTTTGATTAACGATGTCTACGCGCTGCGCGCACCGGGCGCGCTTGAAGCCGTCGCCGCGTTCGATGTGCCCATTTGCTTGACGCATATGCAAGGCGAGCCACGCACCATGCAAATCGAGCCGCATTACACGGACGTCGTCGCCGAGGTCGCGGATTTTTTAGCGATTCGCGTGAAAGCCGCGCAGGCCGCTGGTATAGCACGATGTCGTTTTATAATAGATCCCGGTTTCGGTTTCGGTAAAACGCTCGAACACAATATCGCTTTACTGCGAAGTTTGAAGGTTCTCGGAATGTTGGGATTGCCGGTAATGGCCGGTCTATCGCGTAAATCGATGATCGGTAAAACCTTAGGATTGCCGATCGAACAGCGACTGCACGCCAGTGTGGCATTGGCGCTGATCGCGGTGCAGAATGGCGCCCGCATCGTGCGCGTGCACGACGTAGCGCCCACCGTACAAGCGGTGCGGATGTGGGAAGCGATCGAAGCGGATCGCCGTGTTTAGGAGCGTGGACAGACTATGACAAAAAGACATTTCTTCGGAACCGACGGCGTGCGCGGCAAGATGGGCGAAGACCCCATTACGCCCGAGCGCGTATTGAAACTAGGCTGGGCGGCGGGCCGCGTTTTGGGAGTGAAGGACGGCAGCCCCGGAAAAATTCTGATCGGCAAGGACACGCGCATCTCAGGTTACTTGCTCGAGTCAGCGCTCGAATGCGGCTTGTCCGCCGCTGGCGTGGACATTCGTTTGCTGGGTCCAATGCCGACACCAGGCATTGCTTACCTTACGCGCACGGCGCGCGCGCGCGCCGGTGTGGTTATCTCCGCGTCGCATAATCCGTACGATGACAACGGCATTAAGTTCTTTTCTTCCGAAGGCACAAAACTTCCCGACGACGTCGAAGTGCAGATCGAAAGCATGATGGAAGAACCGCTAGTGACGGTGGATTCTTTGCATCTTGGTAAAGCCAAGCGTTACGACGACGCAGCCGGACGTTATATCGAATTCTGTAAGAGCACGTTTCCCTCGCGCATGAACCTCAGCGGGTTGCGTGTCGTGGTGGATTGCGCCAACGGCGCCGGCTATTACATCGCACCGCTGGTGTTCAGCGAACTCGGCGCCGATGTGATCGCTATCGGCAACGAACCCGACGGCTTGAACATCAACCGCGAATGCGGTTCGACGCACCCGCAATTGCTGCAACAAACCGTGCGTGAGACCGGCGCTGATATCGGCGTCGCGCTGGATGGCGACGGCGATCGTATCGTCATGGTCGACGCCACCGGCAAGGTCATCGACGGCGATCAACTGCTTTTCATCATCGCGCTTGAACGGCATGCGCAAAATAGATTGCGCGGCGGCATCGTCGGTACCTTGATGACCAATCTTGGTCTTGAGAAAGCGTTCACCGGTCGCACCATCCCGTTCGCGCGCGCGGCCGTCGGCGATCGCTATGTGTTGGCGATGTTGAACGAGAAAGGCTGGGAACTGGGTGGCGAGACGTCGGGCCATATCGTTTGTTTGGATCGCAGTACCACCGGCGATGGCATCATCGCGGCCTTGCAGGTCTTGGCCGCGGTCGTCGGTTCCGGCAAAACGCTGACGCAGCTGACCGCGGATCTCGAAATTTACCCGCAGACCATGATCAACGTGCGCACGACGCGCCGTTTCGACGTCAAAGAATCTTCCGAAGTGCAACAAGCGGTACGCAAAGTCGAAAAAGAACTCGCCGACAAGGGCCGCGTGGTGTTGCGCGCTTCCGGCACCGAACCGGTGGTGCGTGTGATGATCGAAGGACAAGACGCCGGCCAAGTGGAACGTCTGACGCGCGAACTCGCCGACGTGGTCCGGCGTGCTGCTGAGAAAGCGGCTTAATTACCGATAAAATTGCATTCTTTCGGCCGCGCCGGTAACATCGGCGCCCGTTTTCGTCGTCGGAGAAATAAGGTGAGCGGGCGTCGGCCGTTAGTCGCAGGCAATTGGAAAATGCATGGCAACCGCGCGTCGTCGAGCGCATTGTTGTCCACGTTGCGTAGCGGCGTCGGCGCCAAGGCACAAGCAGAAATCGCCGTGTGTCCGCCTTACTTATATATACCGTTAGCCGCGGAAACCTTGAAGGGTAGCGCCATCGTTTGGGGCGGTCAGAATTTAGACGTCCATTCTTCTGGCGCTTATACCGGCGAAATCGCCGGTGCCATGCTTCGAGATCACGGCTGTACTTATGTCATCGTGGGCCATTCGGAGCGGCGCGCGTTGTACGGCGAGAACGATGTGTTGGTGGCGGAGAAATATGCTGCGGCCCAGGCAGCGGGATTGATTCCGATTTTGTGCGTCGGTGAAACGTTGACCGAACGCGAGTCGTCGCAGACCGAAAACGTGGTCGCGCGTCAGTTGGACACCGTGATCGAAAAAAACGGCATTGCCAGTTTTACCAAAGCCGTCGTCGCCTACGAGCCGGTATGGGCGATCGGCACCGGTAAGACCGCGACTCCGGAACAAGCCCAAGCGGTGCATGCGTTTATCCGCGCCAAGTTGGGGAAATTGGATCGAAACATTTCCGGCGGTGTGCGTATTTTGTACGGCGGCAGCGTCAAAGGGTCGAACGCGAAAGAGCTGTTCTCGCAGCCAGATATCGACGGCGGCCTGATCGGCGGCGCGTCGTTGCAAGCGGAAGAATTTTTAACGATTATTCGCGCGGCGGACTAACGCGCGCTGGTAGTGAAACGATCAAGAGGTTGAGATGAAAGACGCGATTCTGATTATCGATATTCTGGTGGCGCTCGGCGTTATCGGGCTGGTATTGCTGCAGCAAGGTAAGGGCGCCGATATGGGTGCCGCTTTCGGCAGCGGTGCTTCGCAGTCGCTGTTCGGCGCACGCGGTTCGTCAAACTTTCTGACGCGCGCGACGGCGATATTGGCGACCATCTTTTTCGTCGCCAATCTGGCGCTGGCGTGGATCGCCGCCAAAGAAAAAGCCCCGCCGTCCGTGACATCGGTTATCGAGACGCCGGTGAAGCCGGACGCGCCGCAGGTGCCGAAGGTTCCCGAGGTGCCGAAGTAAACGTCTCGGGATGTGCAAGTCCCTCTGCAATTTCCGCGCGTTGCGGTAAAATTGCGAATCCGCCGAAGTGGTGAAATTGGTATACACGCTACCTTGAGGTGGTAGTGGCGAAAGCCGTGTGGGTTCGAGTCCCTCCTTCGGCACCAATACAAATAAAATCGCGCAGCGTTCGGGTTCCGAGAGGAAGACGAAGTCGCTTTGCGCGTAGCGTGCCGGAACGCATGCTGTTGTTGTAGATCGAACCAGGGATGCTGGTTTAATCGCTCGATTGGGTCTGTTAGACTCGCCGCGATTTCGGCGGTATTTGGAGCGTTTCCCGTGCATCTCGTGCGGAAACGTTGTTTTTGCTTTGCGGGGCTGGAGTCGAATGCTACGTAACTACGTTCCCATCCTTATATTCATCGTCATCGCTACCGGCGTGGGCGGATTAATCTTGTTCCTCGGCCGCGTACTTGGGCCGCATCGCCCCGACAGCGAAAAAAATTCTCCTTACGAATGTGGCTTCGAACCTTTCGAAGACGCGCGTATGAAGTTCGACGTGCGCTATTACCTCGTCGCCATCCTCTTCATTATTTTCGATCTCGAAATCGCGTTTCTGTTTCCGTGGGCGGTAGCGCTGGATGAGATCGGCATGTTCGGTTTTCTGGCGATGATGTTGTTCCTTGGCATCCTCGTGGTCGGCTTCATCTACGAATGGAAGAAGGGAGCCCTCGAGTGGGAATAAGTCAATGGGCATAGAAGGCGTTCTCGAGAAAGGGTTTATTACCACGACGGCGGATAAGCTCATCAACGCCGCGCGCACCGGTTCGTTATGGCCGATGACCTTCGGTCTCGCCTGCTGCGCGGTGGAGATGATGCACGCGGCGGCGGCGCGCTACGATCTCGATCGTTTTGGCGCCGGCGTGTTCCGCGCCAGTCCACGTCAGTCGGACGTCATGATTGTCGCCGGCACGCTGGTGAACAAAATGGCGCCGGCGTTGCGCAAGGTCTACGACCAGATGCCGGAACCGCGCTGGGTCATCTCCATGGGTTCGTGCGCCAATGGCGGCGGTTATTACCATTATTCCTATTCCGTGGTGCGCGGTTGCGACCGCATTGTGCCGGTGGACATCTACGTTCCCGGTTGCCCGCCAACGGCGGAAGCGCTGATATACGGCTTGATCCAGCTGCAGAACAAAATTAAACGCACGCATACCATCGCCCGATGAAATTTCTAATGTCAGGACGAACGCAGCGAAGCTCGTATTCTGAACTTTGTACCGACAAAGACATGATTGGGCTTCATTAAATGAGCGAGATCCTGCAAGCATTAGCGGACAATTGTCGCGAGGCGTTCGGCGAAGCCATTACCAACGCCGGCATCGATCGCAACGAACTGACGCTGGAAGTGAAACGCGACGAACTCCTGAACGTCTGTCGTTTGCTGCGCGATCATCCGCGGTTGGCGTTCGAGCAGTTGATTGATCTTTGCGGCGTCGACTATCTCGAATATTTGAAAGAAGCGCCGGATCGTTACAAAGAACAAAAGCTTCCGCGCTTCGCCGTGGTGTATCACTTACTGTCGTTGCGCCATAACCATCGCGTGCGCGTGCGGGTGTTCCTCGACGACGATATGCCGATCATTTCCTCGGTCAACGATATGTGGGCGGCGGCGAATTGGTTCGAGCGCGAAGCGTTCGATTTGTACGGCATCCTGTTCGAAGGACATCCGGACTTGCGCCGTCTCCTGACCGATTACGGTTTCATCGGTCACCCGTTCCGCAAAGATTTTCCGTTGAGCGGGCAGGTTGAGATGCGCTACGACGAAGAGAAACAGCGCGTGATTTATCAACCGGTCACGATCGAACCGCGCGTGTTAGTGCCGCGCGTCATCCGCGAGGAGGGCTTCGGTGGCCGAAATACGTAATTTAACGATGAACTTCGGTCCGCAGCATCCGGCGGCGCACGGCGTGCTGCGCCTGGTGCTGGAGATGGACGGCGAAGTCATTCAACGCGCCGATCCGCATATCGGCCTGCTCCATCGCGCGACGGAAAAACTCGCGGAGTCGAAGCCGTTCAACCAATCCATCGGCTACATGGACCGCCTCGACTACGTGTCGATGATGTGCAACGAGCACGGCTACGTCATGGCGATCGAGAAGTTGCTCGGCGTCACGCCGCCGATCCGCGCGCAGTACATCCGCGTGATGTTCGACGAAATCACGCGCATCCTGAATCACTTGCTGTGGCTCGGCGCGCACGCGCTCGACATCGGCGCGATGACGGTGTTTTTGTATTGCTTCCGCGAACGCGAAGATTTGTTCGACTGCTACGAAGCGGTCTCGGGCGCGCGCATGCACGCGACGTACTACCGCCCCGGCGGCGTGTACCGCGACTTGCCGGATTCGATGCCGAAGTATCAGCCGTCGAAGTGGCATAACGAAAAAGACGTCGCGCGCATGAACGCCAACCGTCAAGGTTCGTTGCTCGATTTCATTTGGGATTTCACCGAACGCTTTCCGGCCAACGTCGATGACTACGAGACCTTGCTCACCGACAACCGCATCTGGAAGCAACGCACCGTCGGCATCGGCGTGGTATCGCCGGAGCGCGCATTGCAACTCGGCTTTACTGGCCCAATGGTGCGCGGTTCGGGTATCGCCTGGGACTTGCGTAAGAAGCAGCCGTACGACGTGTACGACAAAATGGATTTCGACATTCCCATCGGCGTTAACGGCGATTGTTATGACCGTTACCTCGTTCGTATCGAAGAGATGCGCCAGTCGAACAAGATCGTGCGCCAGTGCATCGAGTGGCTGCGCAAGAATCCGGGACCGGTGATGGTCGACGACTACAAGATCACGCCGCCGTCGCGCGAAGTCATGAAGCGCGACATGGAATCCTTGATCCATCATTTTAAATTGTTCACCGAAGGCTATTGCGTACCAGAAGGCGAGGTATACGCCGCCGTCGAAGCGCCCAAGGGCGAGTTCGGCGTGTATTTGATTTCTGACGGCGCCAATAAACCGTATCGTCTGAAGGTGCGCGCGCCGGGGTTCCCGCATCTGGCGGCGCTCGACGAGATGGTGCGCGGGCACATGTTGGCTGACGTCGTCGCCATCATCGGCACGCAAGACATCGTATTCGGGGAGATCGACCGCTGATGCACGCGCAGACCAAACCGCAATCTCAAGATTTGCTCGCCGCCGACGTGCGGGCCGAGATCGATCGCGAAGTCGCGAAGTATCCACCGGAGCGCAAAGGCGCGGCGGTGATGGCGGCGCTGCGCATCGTTCAAGAGAAACATGTTTGGCTCACGCCGGAATTAATCGAAGCCGTCGCCGACTATCTCGAGATCACGCCGATCCGCGCCATGGAAGTGGCGACGTTCTACGGCATGTACGATCTTGAACCGGTGGGCAAGCACAAGATCTGGGTGTGCACGAATATCTCTTGCATGCTCTGCGGCTCCGACAAAGTCGTGTCGCATTTGGAAAATAAGTTGGGTATCAAAATCGGCGAAACCACGCCTGACGGCAAGATCACGCTGCGCGAAGCCGAATGTCTCGGCGCCTGCGTCGGTGCGCCGATGATGCAGGTCGATAAAACATTCCACGAAAACCTCACGCCCGCGTTGATGGATGAGATTCTCAAGGGGATCAAATGACCGCCGTCGCCCAAGCGAATGAAATCGCGCGTCAGCGCGCTCGGCTCGCTTCCCTCTCCCGCTGTAGCGGGAGAGGGAATGAGGGTGAGGGTAACGGCGCGTGCATATTCGCCGAGGAGATCGAATGACTACGGTCGCCGTGAATCAATGGCTCTTCAAGAACATCGACCAGGACAACTGCTGGACGCTGAAGGCGTATGAGGCATCGGGTGGTTACGAGATCTGGCGCCGCATTCTTAAAGACAAGCCGGATCCAGCGACGTTGATCGATGAATTAAAAAAATCCGCGCTGCGCGGACGCGGTGGTGCGGGATTCTCCGCTGGTCTCAAATGGTCGTTCATGCCGCGCAAAGCGCCGGGCCAGAAATACATCGTCTGCAATTCGGACGAAGGCGAACCGGGCACCTGCAAAGACCGCGACATCATGCGTTTCAATCCGCATTCGCTGGTCGAAGGTATGGCGATCGCCGGTTACTGCATCGGCGCGACCGTGGGCTACAACTACATCCGCGGTGAATTCTGGGAACCGTACGAACGTTTCGAGGCCGCGCTTAAAGAAGCCTATGCCGCCGGTTTGATCGGCAAGAACGCGCTCGG
>JAHFQD010000056.1 GCA_023266455.1 Candidatus Muproteobacteria bacterium | reverse complement strand
AAGGTTACGGTGTCGTCGAGCCGGACGGATCGATCCGCGCGCGTGTCCCGTCGGATACGCCGGTGACGATCAGCGTGCTCGACAGCGAAGGCCGCGCGTTCACGCCGCACACGCATTGGATTCAAGCGCGCGACGGTGAACGCCGTTTCTGTAAGGGTTGCCATTCTTCGCGCCTCGGCACGACGAATCCGAGCGGCGGCACGTTCTTGAACGATCCGGCCGCGGTCGGCGTTCATCCGGGCGGCACCTCGACCACGACGATGTCGCAAACCCGTGGTGCCAGTACAGTCACGTATGCCAATCTGATGCGCGATTTAGTCAGCGACGATTATTGGACGCCGCTTTACAACTCGCGCGATGGCACCAGTATCACGCCGATGACGACGATCTCGCGCACCTACGCCAGCCTGAGCACCTCCGCACCGGTGAAAGGTCCGGCGAGTTGCTCGACGACCTGGTCGCCGTTGACCTGCTCGATCGTGATCAACTATGTCGATCACATCCAGCCGATCATGACCGCCAAGTGTGCGAGCTGCCATACCGGCACCTCGGCTTCGGGTGGGCTCGATCTCACCAGCGTCATCGCCGGCGAATTCGGCCGCCCCTTGTCGTATCAATCCTTGTTGGTCGGTAATCCGCTGCTCGATGCGAGCGGTCAGCCGATCATCAACGTCAACGCTGATGGCGAAGTCATGCTTGAACGCGAAGAAGCGGCCGTTATCCCGGGAGCCGCGCGCGGCAGCCGTTTGATCGAACGCATCGCCGAGCAAACGTTGAAAGCGAACGTATCGACGACTACCCAGCGCGCGTTCTGTCGCGCTGGCGGCGTTGGTTGTCTCAACGGCGCTACCTGGCAAAACCATGTCGGCCAAGCGTGGTCGTTGAACGCTTCCGAACGGCGACTCATCGCCGAATGGGTCGACATCGGCGCGCAGTACTATAACGACGTGTTTGACGGCTCCGGCTCGTTGCGCACGCCGGCCGCGTCGTTGTCCGAAGACGTCTTTGCTTGCCGCGTGCAGCCGATCTTGCAATCGACCTGCGCTAGCTGCCATCAACCGGGCGGCGGCGGGTTCACGGCTAATCGTTTTGTGTTGACTGGCAATACCGAGGCAGACTTCAGCGCCACGGCGTCGATGGTGACGAACTTGACCACGCCGAGCAGCAGCTTGCTGCTCTATCGTCCGTCGCGTTCGGCCACTGATACGCCGCCGCATCCGGGTGCCACCCCCGTATTACCGGCGGGCTCGGCCAATTACACTACGATCGAGTCTTGGATCGCCGGAACCTTAACCTGCCCATGATCTATCGGATTGTCGGAAAGTTACTCACGGCGGTTTGCGTGGGATTACTCGCGGCCTGCGGAGAGCAGGTGACGAATCAACCGGCGACCTCGGCGAACGATCTCTGCATGAGCGATTTTCAGAACTGCGTCATGCCGGTGTTATCGGGACAGATTCGTCGCCGCGGCGGTGCCGTTATCAGTTGCATGGATAGCAACTGCCATGTCGCCGGCGGCAGCGGCGGACGCTTCAGCCTCGGCTCGGATGTCAGCGCCAACTTTCGCGCCGCTAAAAATCTGGTTAACCTGACGAACCCGTCCGATAGTTTATTGCTGGTCGAGCCGACGCAGGACGACGTCGCGCCTTCCGCGGTCGCCGGTACGCACGGCGGCGGTGAAATCTTCCCGAGCAAAGGAGATGCGTGTTATCTCGCGATCTCGAATTGGGTGCGCAACCAAGTGCCGGACCAAACCAGTCTGGCCTGCGGTTCGTGCGCGCCGATCGCGAGCACGTTTGCGAGCTGCGGCTATCCGTGATCACCACCGCGTCGATCAAGGGCCGCCGACTCCTGGAAGGCAGCCTGAATAAACTGTTATGCGGTTTGTTATGCCTATTGTGTTTATTTATCCAGCCCGCCGCTGCGGCGGAGCCGGAACGCGTGCAAGTGGCGGATCCCTATTTGGAGTTGCACTCCGGTCCGGGGCGCGGCTATCCCATCTTTTATATCGCCGAACGCGGCGAGCAAGTGGAAATTCTGCAGCGACGCACGGATTGGTTCAAAGTCCGCACCGCGCGCGACAAGGAAGGTTGGGTCTCGCGCGAGCAAATGGAGAACACGCTCACCGAATCCGGCGCCAAGCGCACGTTCCGCGACGCGCTGTTCGACGATTACTTACAGCGCCGTCTCGAATTCGGATTCTCTTTCGGCAGCTTCGAGAGCGATCCCATCTTGACCGGTTACTTGGGTTATCGGTTGCACGAGAATTTTCTGGTGGAGTTAGCGCTGGGACAATCGGCCGGCGATTTTTCCAGCACCACGTTGATGTATGCCGCGTTGGTGTCGCAGCCGTTTCCGGAAGCGCGCATCTCGCCGTTTTTGGCCTTGGGCATGGGCCGTTTCAAAAACACGCCCAAGGCGACGCTGGTGAACGCCAAGGACACCGAAGCGGACATGGCCAACATGGGGCTCGGGTTACGCTTTTACGTCACACGCCAATTTTTCCTTCGTGCCGAATTCAGGGATCATATCGTTCTGATCAACCGCGATCGCACGGATAACTATCAAGAATGGTCACTCGGAGCCTCTTTCTTCTTTTAACCATGCAAACGAAAACTCTACGCAATTTTATTTTTGCCTTGTCGTGGCTGACCGCGCTGTTCGCCGGTGTCGCCGCGGCGGCGGAAACGCCGGAGAAGGTTCCGGAACAAGTCATCGAGCCGCAAATCGACCGGCGCGACGTGCATATACCCAAGATCCGCGCCAGCGATATCGAAATCGGCTATTACACCGGTCGCCTCAGCGTCGAGGATTTCGGCGCCGAGTCTTCTTCCGGTTATCGCATCGGTTATCACGTCACCGAAGATTTTTTCATCGAAGGCATGCGTGGCACGTCGCTCGTGTCAGATCTATCGTTCCGCCGACTCGGTATCCCGATCTTGCGTAAACCCACCGTCGATCTGACGTATTCCTATGTTTCTATCGGCTACAACATGTTTCCCGGCGAAGTTTTCATCGGTAAAAGTTTCGCCATGACGTCGGCGGTGTATCTGGTCGGCGGCGTCGGTAATGTGAACTTCAACGACGAAGATCACACGGCGTTTAATTTCGGCATCGGCATCCGCGTATTGCCGTGGGATTGGCTGTCGGCGCGTTTCGAATTCCGCGATCACGCGTTCGAATCGGATTTGCTCGGTAAAAACGAGCTCAAGCATAACTATGAAATGACGTTCGGTATTTCGGCGTACTTCTAAGAAGAGGCACGAATGGGTATCCGCACGATAAAAGGTTTTCTGATGTCGGCGTTAATGGCGATCAGCGCAAGCGCTTCAGCGTTGCCGGGTGCGGGGAGCGTGGCGCCGGATTTTGTTTTGAAAAGCGACAACGGCCGTAACATCCGTTTAAGCGAGTTGCGCGGACAAGTTGTGTTGATCAATTTCTGGGCGACGTGGTGCGCGCCATGCCGTCAGGAGCTACCGCTGCTGAACAAGATTTACGATCAATATCAAAACGCGGGGTTCAAGTTGCTGGCGGTCAATCTCGACGACGACCGCCGCGGTGCGGAGACGATGTTGACGCGTTTGCGGCTGCGCTTCCCGACTTTGTTCGACACTAAGAAGGAAGTCGCGCGCTCGTACAACGTCGACGGTATGCCCGCGACCGTCATCATCGACCGCGACGGGCGCGTGCGTTACGTGCATCGCGGTTATCGCGACGGCTTCGAAAAAACGTACGAACAGCAAGTACGAGGATTGTTGAAAGAATGAACGCAAAATTTCTCGTCATGCTCGCTTTGGCGGCGTTGTCGGTCGGCTGTTCTAGCCAACCCTGGGTCATGCCTTACGAACGCGGTTGGCTGGCGGATCCGCTGATGAGCCTCTCGCGCGATCCGATCTCGGACAATTATTTGCAACATGTACACGACGTGCGCGAAGCCGCGCGCGGCGCGAGCGTTGGGCAGGGCGGCGGATGCGGATGCAATTAACAACCCGTTTCGGCTGGTTATGTCTCGCGCTTGGTTGCGCGGTATTGCCGGTGCGCAGCGCCGTGCTCCCCGACGATCGCGCGGACATGATGTACCACTACTACGACGGCGGCGGCACTAAAGTCACCGGACCGGCGTTGTTAGTACGCAAGGATTTCGCCGAACAAGTATCGATGTACGCCTCGGCCTATACCGACACCATCAGCGGCGCGTCGATCGACGTCGTCACCACGGCCAGTCCTTATAAAGAAAAGCGCGACGAGCGCGGCCTTGGCATTGATTACTTACACCGCAATACGCTGATGGGGTTGTCGTACACCAACAGTAGCGAGCGCGATTACACCGCCAACACGGTCAGCGCCAGCGTCGCGCACGAGGTATTCGACGGCTTGACGACGCTGAGTCTCGGCTACGTCGTCGGTCACGACCAAGTCGGCAAGACCGGGACCGCATTCCAAGAAGACGTTAATCGCTATCAATATAAATTGGGCGTTGCCCAAGTCTTCACCAAGAGCTTTCTGATGAACCTTGAATACGAGGGTGTGCTCGAGGAGGGCTATCTTAATAGTCCCTATCGCGCCGCGCGTTTGCAGGGGTTGTTAGTGCCGGAGCGCTATCCCGGAACGCGCGACAGCCACGCGGTCGCGCTGCGCGCGGTGAAAGGCTTCGAGTCGAGCACCGAGCCGGGGCAACTCGTGTCGTCGCTGCATCTCGGTTATCGCTATTTCTCCGATACCTGGACTATCAAAGCCCATACCGCCGAAGTCAGTTATGAGCGGCGGTTGAACACGCGCTGGCTGATCGAGCCGCGCTATCGCTATTACCGTCAAACGGCGGCCTCGTTCTACGCCGACAACTTCATGACCGAGATGACGTACATGGCGCGCGACAAAGAATTGAGCGCGTTCAATAGTCATTCGCTCGGTGCCAAAGCGGCTTACAGCCTGTTCGAACAGCGACTCGGCCTCGACCGCGCGACGCTGAACTTTTCCTATGACTACGCGAAGTTTTCGTACGACAACTTTACCGACACACGTTCCGGTAAGGCGTACGAGTTCGACGCCAACATTTTCCAAGTCTTTTTATCGGCGTGGTACTAGCCGGAGCGAGTGTTTATGCGAATCATTATGCGTCGGATCGAGGGAGAAAGAATCTTGCCATCACGCCTTCCTTTCTCCCGGTGGGAGAGAGGTTGTAGCGCTTCTTCCACTGGGAGAAGGGTGGGGATGAGGGAAACGGTTTCGGCTACGTTACGGTATTTTTTCCGATGTTTAAGCGCGATCGGTATTTTCACGGCTCTGGCCACCGGCGCTATCGCCGCTGAGGCGCCGAAAGCGCCGGCCAAAGATTTTCAAAGTTTGGACACGCGCATTCAAACGCTTAAGCAGGATGCGATGGAGTTGAATCGTGATCTGCTGGTGTTGGAGGAAGAACTGCTGTTTCCGTCCAGCACCCAGGTGGCGGTGTTCGTCTCGATGGACATCGGCACCTTGTTTGATTTGGACGCGGTGCAGGTGAAACTCGATAACAACATCGTGTCGAATTATCTCTACACCGATCGCGAAGTGAAGGCGCTGGTGCGCGGCGGCGTACAGCGTTTGTATTTGGGCAATCTTAAAACCGGCAAGCACGAACTCGTAGCGGTGTTTACGGGCAAGGGACCGCGTTGGCGCGATTATCGGCGCGGCGCCACGCTCAATTTCGAGAAAACCACTAATCCGAAATACATCGAGCTGCAAATCAAAGATACGGAAAGCAAGCAGCAGCCGGAATTCCGCGTCAAAGAGTGGCAGTAACTCGATGCCGCGGGTTGTAGAAAATATTATTCGACTCTCGCTGGCGCTCGGCTGTGCTGCGGCGTTGTCGATGGCGCCTGCGCATAGCCGCGAGTTGCGCGAAGTAAAAGACCCGCATTACGGCGAAGTCCTGTTCCATTTTTACCAGCAGAATTATTTCTCCGCGCTGACGACGCTGATGACGGCGCAGCACTTCGAGCGCTTGCCGCATCACAACGACGAAGCCGAATTGTTGCGCGGCGGCATGCTGCTGTCGTACGGACTACATCGCCAAGCTGGCGAAATTTTTCAAGCCTTGATCGACGCTGGCGCAGCACCGGCGGTGCGCGATCGCGCCTGGTTTTATCTCGCCAAGATCCGCCATCAGCGCGGTTACTTGGCCGAAGCCGAAGAGGCCATGAGCCGCATTCAGGGCCGCTTGCCCGGGGATTTAGAAGACGAACGTCGCGTGTTGCACGCGTTGATGCTGCAACGCGAAGGGCGACACGCGGAGGCGGTCGCCGCCTTGCGCCAGGCTTCGTTGCGTTCCAGCTGGGCCGCGTACGGACGCTACAACCTCGGCGTAGCCTTGATTCAAGCGGGCGACCGTGACGCGGGCGTTACGCTGCTGGACGAACTCGGTCGCGACCGCGCGCGCGGCGAAGAGATGGCGGCATTGCGCGACAAGGCCAACGTCGCGTTGGCTTTCGCCTTTCTGCAAAGCGAAACGCCGGCGCGCGCCAAGCCGTATCTGGATCGTGTGCGCATGAACGGGTTGATGTCGAACAAAGCCTTGCTCGGCCTCGGTTGGACGCATGCCGCGCTCAATCAACCCGAGCGCGCCTTGGTGCCATGGTCCGAACTCGCGCAGCGCGCCACCGTCGATACGGCGGTGCAGGAATCACTGCTCGCGGTGCCGTTCGCTTACGGCAAACTCGGCGCGCACAAGCAATCGCTCGCGGGTTACGAACTTGCGCTTGCCGCGTATTCGCGCGAGATCGAACGGCTCGATCAATCCATCGAAGCGATCCGACGTGGATCGTTAGTAGAAAATATTATTCGCAATAATCCCGGCGACGAATCCGGTTGGTTTTGGCGCATTAGCCGCTTGCCGGATACGCCGGAGAGCCGTTATCTCGCCGAGCTGTTGGCGAGCCACGCGTTTCAAGAAGGGATGAAGAATTATCGCGACCTGCGGTTTCTCGCCGACAATATCGGACGCTGGACTCAGCAGTCGGCGATTTATCGCGACATGCTGGCCACGCGACGCCAGGGCTACACCGAGCGCCTGCCGCGCGTCACCGCTGGTGAGCACGCGCTTGATATCGAGCGGCTGCGCGCGGCGCGTACGAAATACGTCGAGGAACTGGAACGCATCGAACGCGAAGAAGACGCTGGCGCGTTGGCGTCGGACAAAGAGCAGGCCTTGGCGGCGCGTCTGGAACGGTTACGTCGCGGCGCCGGCACGCTGACGGACGCCGAACAGCGTGCGCAGATGCAAGAGAAGCAACGTTTGCTAAGCGGATTGCTGAACTGGGATTTATCGGCGAAATATCCCGAGCGCTTGTGGCAGGCGCAGAAGGGCATGAAGGAAGCCGATAGCGCCTTTACCGAGGCGGAGAAACACCGATTCGCGCTGGACGCGGCGCGCACCGACGTGCCGGAAAGCTTCGGCGCTTTCGAGAACCGCATCGCCGGTATGGATAGCCGCATTCGCGGCCTGCAGACGCAAGTCGCCGATATTTCGCGCGAGCAAGAAAATTATTTGGCCGAATTAGCCGTCGACGAACTGACGCACCGCCGTGAAAACATCGTCGCCTACGTCACGCAAGCCCGTTTCGCCGTCGCGCAGATTTACGATGAGGCGGTGCGCGCGAAGGAGAAGACGCAATGACGCGCGCCGCAGATAAATTCTCGCGGTGTATTTCGATAAAAAATTCCTCTCTCTTAGAGGAAAGGATAGGACAGGCCTACGATCGACGATCGAAAGCCCAACCCATCCCAACCTTTTCCCTTAAGAGGAAGGGGTTGTTGTTTAAATGTCTATTGATCAGTCTGCTGACCGCGTGCGCCTCAACGCAAGACCAAGGCACGCTGAAATCCCTCGAGCGTCGCCAAGTCGCGATCGAGCGCGACGCCGCCGTCGAAGCCAATCGCGTCGCGGCGATTCAGGCGTATCGTAAATTCCTCGACGCCGCGCCGGCGGATCGGTTGCGTCCGGAAGCGATGCGCCGCGTCGGTGATCTTGACATCGAACGTGCGCTCGAAGGCGACGTCGACCACGCCGACGCGCAGCGCTTCCGCGACGCCGCGGTGATGTACGAAAATCTGCTGCGCAATTATCCGAATCATCCCGGCAACGACCGCGTGATGTATCAACTCGGGCATGCCTACGATCAAACCGGCGATCTCAATCGTTCGCTCGCGGTGTTGGATCGTTTGGTGACGCAATATCCGAAAAGCGCCTATTTCGATGAATCTGAATTTCGCCGCGGCGAATTGTTGTTCTCACTCAAGCGCTATCCCGACGCCGAGCGCGCCTATGGCGTGGTGTTGAAGCGCGGCGATGCGTCGCCGTTTCACGAGCGCGCGCTGTACATGCATGGCTGGTCGCTGTTCAAGCAGCAACGGTTGGAAGAAGGGTTGGCGTCGTTCTTCGTTGTGCTTGATCGGAAACTGGTCGGTCGCGACAACGGTGCGGCGCTCGATCAAATACCCGGATTGAGTCGCGGCGACCGCGAGCTGATCGACGATACGTTCCGCGTCGTCAGTCTGAGTCTGGTGAATATGCAAGGACCGGATTCGATTCCGCAGTACTTCGCAGCGCCGGCGCGGCATCAATACGAGTTTCGCGTGTATCAGCAACTGGGCGAGTTGTATCTAAAGCAAGAACGCGTCGAAGACGGCGCCAAAGCGTTCAATGCGTTCGGTCGCCGTTATCCGGCGCATCCGCAAGCGCCGCTGTTGCAGTCGCGCGTGATCGAGGCGTATCAGCAGGCCGGTTTCGCGGCGTTGGCGCTGGACGCCAAAAAAGAATTCGTCGTGCGCTATGGTGTGAACAGCGAATTCCGCCGCGCCAACGACGCGCTGGCGTACGAACGCGTGCAACCGCACGTCAAGACGCATCTTGAAGAACTCGCCAAGCATTATCACGCGCTGGCGCAGAAGGGGCACAAGCGCGAGGACTATCAAGAAGCGACGCGTTGGTATCGCGCTTATCTCGAATCATTCCCCAAAGACCCG
>JAHFQD010000346.1 GCA_023266455.1 Candidatus Muproteobacteria bacterium | reverse complement strand
TCCGCCACGCTGCGCGCGAATTAACCGGCGCTGACGGCGCGACCTTCGTACTCCGCGACGGCGATCTCTGTTACTACGCGGATGAAGACGCTATCGGACCTTTATGGAAGGGCAAGCGTTCCCCCATGACGGCGTGCATCAGCGGCTGGTCGATGATGAATAAGAAACCCGCCATCATCGAAGACATCTATACCGACACGCGAATTCCCGTAGAAGCATACCGACCGACGTTCGTGCAAAGTCTAGCCATGGTGCCGATTCGCAGCACCGCGCCGATCGGCGCGATCGGTAATTATTGGGCGAAACGACATATCGCCACCACGCAGGAGATTAAACTCTTGCAAGCACTTGCCGATAGCACGTCGGTCGCGATCGACAGCGTCCTGCTTTACAACCAACTCGAACAACGTGTGTACGAACGAACCGCAAGCCTGGAATCCATCAATCGCGAGCTGGAAGCGTTTTCGCATTCGGTATCGCACGACTTGCGCGCACCCCTGCGCGCGATCGACCGATGCCGCGCGGAGATCATGCTGCGTTGCGCCAACACCATGGATTCCGAAAGCCGCGATTTTCTTGAACGCATTCAGGGAACCGTCAGAAAGATGACGTTGTTAATCGACAATTTGTTAAGCCTGTCGAGAGTCGCGCGCGCTGAGATGCGGTTTGTCGAGATCGATTTATCGAAGATCGCACGTGAAATTCTGAATGACCTACAGCAGGCGAGTCCGGAACGGATGGTAAATCTGCATGTTCCCGATCAAATGATCGTGCACGGCGACGCCGGTCTGCTGCGCATCGCGCTGGAGAATTTGCTGTCGAACGCTTGGAAATTCACGCGTCGCACGCCGATTCCGCACATCACCGTCGGGCTTGGTCAGGAAAACGGCAAAATAATTTATTTCGTCGAAGACAACGGCGCCGGTTTCGACCCGGCGCTATCGCATAAATTATTCGCCGCGTTCCAGCGCCTGCACGACGCTGGCGACTTCGAAGGCACCGGTATCGGCTTGGCAACGGTGCAACGCATCATCAAACGTCACGACGGTGAAATTTGGGGCACCGGCGATTTGGGTAAAGGCGCTAAGTTTTGTTTCACGTTGTGTGAAACGCCGAGTTAATAGAAGTTGGCTTCAGGAAAATAATCCGGCCAATCCCATTCCCACCATCACGAGCCCTGTTACCACTGCCGCGCCCGCGACAACCGGAACCCATAGCGGGGCCGTCACTCCAGCCAAAACGACGGTCAACGTTACGGCGCCCACGACGGCAATTCCCGCACCGGTATAAGTCATCGGTTTATCGATGGGTCTATCGATGTCAAAAGAATTCGTACCATCGACCGTTACCTTGCCATTACCCAACACATCCCACAACTTACTATCGCTTTTCAGTTTATCGAACGAAGCGTATGAACGATGATCGCGTCCGCTTTCCTGCCCGGCGTCAACCGTGACGAATTTCGAATCCAAGCCATCCAACACTTCGAACAACGGCTCGTCGATAACGCCATGCCCTGCATCGTTATCCGGGTCGAATTCAAGCGTATGGACCTTGAGATGAATCGTTTTTTTATCTGGACTAACGTCGATGATCGTTTGAACCATCTCGCCCAGCGTCGTTTGGCCAACGACTATCTGATTCGAATCGTATGTCTTATCTTTCGGTTTAATCGGCGTATGCTCGCCGACAAATTGAAGTAACTGCGTGACATCGACTTGCTGTTCTTTAATCGGGGGATTACCAGGCTCTTTCGTCGGCACGTCGTAAAAAACGGGAACCGTGACACCGGTTATGTGCTGTAAATTCATAAACCCTCCTATCGAAACATGAAAGCGCTATTCTTCTTCCGCTTCCAATGCGATAGGGTTCTCCTGCAGTAACGCGAATCATCTTATACCTCGACTTTCACCGGAGGAAGCGTTCCTTGAGCATGTCACAAGTGGAATATCGAACACTCGTTTCCTCGAAAATCCTCGCCGATCATCTCGGCGATTCGCAATGGCGAATTTTCGACTGCCGACACGACCTCACAAATCACAACGTCGGCGAACAGGCGTATCGCCAGGGGCATATTCCCGGCGCGCTGTTTTTATCGATCGAACAAGATCTGGCCGGCGCTAAAACCGGTAAAAACGGTCGTCATCCGTTGCCCGATCCGGCAATGTTAGCGGCAACACTCGGTCGTTGCGGCGTATCGGATACTTCGCAAGTCGTCGCGTATGACGATGTCGGCGGCATGTACGCCGCACGCTTATGGTGGTTGCTGCGGTGGCTCGGGCACCATCAAGTCGCGGTGCTCGACGGCGGTTTACAAGCTTGGAAACGCGAAGGACTGACGCTTACCGACCGCGTAACGCAACCGATGGCGAACGACTTTAACTGGCGCTTGAGCGAAAAAGTCGCGGATGCGCATCATGTCGAAACGCATCTTGGGAAACCGTCGATGATGTTGATCGACGCGCGCTCGCCGGAACGTTTTCGTGGTCAGAACGAAACGTTAGATCCAGTCAGCGGCCGCATCCCAGGCGCGGTGAATCGATTCTTCAAGGACAACCTCGAGGCCGATGGTCGCTTCAAACCCGCGCCACAATTGCGGCGCGAATTCGACGACTTGTTACGCGGTCATCCGACGGCGAGCGTCATCAACCAGTGCGGCTCGGGCGTAACCGCGTGCCATAACTTGCTCGCCATGGAAATCGCGGGACTGCACGGCGCACGCTTGTACCCCGGCTCATGGAGCGAATGGTGCAGCGATCCGAAACGACCAATCGCGACCGGTAACGACGAGAACCGCCACGCCGG
>JAHFQD010000055.1 GCA_023266455.1 Candidatus Muproteobacteria bacterium | reverse complement strand
GGCGATGAACGTCTCAACGTTCGCGAAGCCGAGCGTTTCGAAGATTGTCCGGAGTTGTTCCATTTTAACGATGCGGCCGCCGACGTTGACGGCGCGTAAGAAAGCGATGAATCTGGCCATGAAAGTTCTTGTGCGCTTTGTGTTTACCAGGGGCTTGGCTACAGTTATGAGACCACTCGACCGGCGACTAGATAAATAACAATGGCTCGTACCTCTTCTTCACGTTCGGCTTCGTCGCGCGCACACTTGCCGACAGCGGAGGCGACTATACCCTGGCCACAGTTCCTGCTCTATGTGCTGTTCGCGTTGTCTGGTTTTTCCGGACTCATTTATGAATCCATTTGGACGCATTATTTAAAGTTATTCCTGGGGCACGCGGCCTATGCGCAAACGCTGGTGCTGGCGCTATTTATGGGCGGCATGGCGCTCGGCGCCTGGTGGGCGAGTCGTCTTGGCGCGCGTCGGCGTAACTTGTTGATGACGTATGCGTTGGTCGAAGGGGTGATCGGTTTGTGCGCCCTCGTGTTTCATTCGATTTTCGTCGCCGCCACCGATGCGGCTTATGCGAGTTGGATACCGGCGTTGGGATCGACGGCCGCTGTCGAAATTTTAAAGTGGACCTTGTCCGCCGCGTTGATTTTGCCGCAGACGATTTTGCTCGGTATGACTTTCCCTTTCATGAGCGCCGCCGTTCTGCGGCGTTTCCCGCGCACGCCCGGTGCTAGTATCTCGACGCTTTATTTCTGCAATAGCCTCGGTGCCGCCGTCGGCGTGCTCGCCAGCGGTTTCGTGTTGATCGAAAGCGTCGGTCTGCCGGGAACGGTGTTAACGGCAGGGCTGATCAATATCGTCGTGGCCTTGATCGTGTGGCGTATGGCGAAAGATAGCGTGGAGCAACGCGCCGCCAAACCGACGACGGCGCGACAGACGAAAGATATCGATGCGCGTAAAGGATTTTTAATCGTCGCCTTCATCACCGGCGCGGCCTCGTTCTTGTACGAAATCGGTTGGATTCGCATGTTGAGTTTGGTGCTGGGCGCGTCCACGCATGCCTTCGAGTTGATGCTGAGCGCATTCATCTTAGGGTTGGCGCTCGGCGGTTGGTGGATCCGTCGACGCATCGATCGCATCGCCGAACCGACGCGGTTCTTAGGCTTCGTGCAAGTGGCGATGGGTTTGTTCGCGCTGCTGACATTAGTCGCCTACAACGCCAGCTTCGACGTTATGAAGGCCATCATGAGCGCGTTGGCACGCACCGACGGCGGTTATCGTTTGTTCAATCTCGGCAGCCACGCCATCGCGCTCGGCATCATGTTGCCGGCGACGTTTTGCGCCGGCACCACGCTGCCGTTAATTACTTATGTATTGCTGCGCCGCGGCGGCGGTGAAGCCAGCATCGGTCGCGTGTATTCGGCTAACACCGTCGGCGCGATCGCTGGCGTGTTGTTTGCCATTCACGTGGGATTGCCGACGATGGGCGTGAAAGGCGTCATCGCCCTCGGCGCCGCGCTCGATATGGCCCTCGGCATCGTGTTGCTGCGGTCGGCGCTCAAACACCGAGCCGAGCACTTACCTTGGACGGCGACCGCGCTCGGCGTCTCGGCGTTGCTTTTCGTCGCGTTCGGCGTGCAGTTCGACAGCTACAAAATGGTATCGGCGGTTTATCGATTCGGCGCGTTGTACCAACCGGGTGCCGTCGAGGTGCTGTTTCACCAAGACGGGAAAACCGCGACGGTGGATTTAGTCAAACACGGCGACGGCGGCATTAGCGTTCGCACCAACGCCAAGTCGGACGCCGTCATCGACAGCATCGCTGGCTTACCCGCCAGCGGCGATGAAGTCACCATGACCTTGCTCGGTGCGGTACCAGTGATTTTGCATCCGCAAGCGCGCACCGCCGCCAACATCGGTTTCGGCTCCGGTTTGAGCACGCACGTGTTACTGGCGCACCCAACCCTGGAACGCGTGGATACGATCGAGATCGAACCGGCGATGGTGCGCGCGGCACGCGGATTTTATCCACGCGTGGACGCCGCGTTCGACGATCCGCGCAGCCACATCTACATCGACGACGCCAAAGCATTTTTCGCCGCGCATCGGGCGCGCTACGACATCATCGTGTCGGAACCGTCGAATCCCTGGGTCAGCGGCATCGGCGGTCTGTTTTCCGACGAATTCTATCGTCGCGCACGCACGCATTTGAATCCCGGCGGTTTGTTCGTGCAGTGGTTGCAGGCATACGAAATCGATCTGCCGCTGGTGGCCTCGGTCATGAAAGCCGTCGGCCGCAATTTCAACGACTATGCCGTGTTCGCGGCGCACAACGCTGATCTGATCATCGTTGCCACGCCCAGCGGACGTATACCCGAAATCGATGCGCGCGCGTTGGCCGCGCCGCGCATGGCCGAGTTGCTGCGCATCGTCGACATTCGCGGCGTTGACGATTTTATGCTGCGGCGCATCGGTGACCGCACCTTGCTAGAACCCTTGTTCGCGTCGATGCGTACGCCGATGAATTCGGATTATTTTCCGATATTGGATCTAAGTGCCGTGCGCACGCGCTTTTTGAACAGCAACGCCTTCGCCGTCGAGCGCCTGACCATCGCCCCGTTGCCGGTGTTAGACATGCTCGACACCACCGTGCGTCGCGCCAAAATGCGCAACGTGACGCACGCTTACCAATTCGAACGCGCGGCGCAGACGCATGCCGCGATACTAATCGCCGATTATCTTGCACGGAATCCGCGCGAGGTCGATGTCGGGGTGTTGAGCGCGGACACGCGGCGACATTTATTGTTGATACAACGCTTGGCGCGCGACTGCGGCGTCGACGACGTGCCGTTGTGGCTCGACAGCGTGTTCTACATCACGAGCAAGATCACGCCGTTTCTGCCGGCGGCGGAATCGATGCCCGTATTCCAGCGCTTGCGCGTGTCCGCGTGTTACGCCCGACTCGCGCCGGAAGAACGCGAGTCGCTGGTGCTGTTCGACGCTATCGCGCGCCGCGACGCGGCGGTCATGGCGCGCATTTCGGAAAAATTGCTAGCGTTGGAAGTCGGCGAAGGCGAACAGCGGCGCTATATTCTCGGCGCGGGTATGCTCGGTTATTTAGCGCAGCATCATGCCGCCGATGCGCTGCGCCTGTGGCAGGTTCATGCGAAAACCGCGCTTACCGGCGTGGCGGCGCCGGAAACGTGGTTACAATTGCTTTATGCGCATAGCGCCATGGATCGCGCTGTCGCGATTAGCCGGGATTAAATCACAGGTTGAATTTGTGGCCGGACGCCGACGAGGCGGCATACTCAAACCTGCGTACTTCAAGCGAGAAATCGCGTTAATCGAGCGTTAAATCACAATCCGTTCTTACCTTCCTTATCTATCCCTTTAATAAGCAATTGGCATCATCTTTGCTTCATTACAGACCAATACTTGCCGATTTTTAGCAAGGCCGACAAAAACCGGGTTCACGGATAACGCGCAATGAGCGTTTTATCGATGTTTTTGTCAAAGGTAGGAGAGTTATGTCAAAAACCATCATGGTGGTCGACGATTCGAAATCTTGGCGCATGCTTACCAAGACGGCTTTGGTACGCGCTGGTTACGAGGTGCTCGAGGCTTTCGATGGCCAGGATGCGGTCAACAAACTCGAAAATACCAAGGTGCATCTTATTATCTGCGACGTGAACATGCCGAATATGGACGGCATCGCATTCGTCAAGGAATTGAAACGACTTCCGACTCATAAGTTCACGCCGGTGATCATGTTGACCACGGTAGGTCAGGAGGACGTCAAACAACAAGGTCAAGAAGCCGGCGCCAAGGCGTGGATTACCAAACCATTCCGCGTCGAACGAATGTTGGTCGCCGTATCGAAGTTCATTCTTCCTTAAACCGACGGAGGCAGCCGGATCATGACGATCGAGGTCGAAATAAGCGAAGGATTGCATCGGCTAAAAGTAAGCGGCGAGCTGAACATCTATACCGCCGTCGAGTTCAAGCAACAGCTATTGGAACAACTGGCGCGCGCACCGCGCGTCGAGATCGATCTTTCGCAAGTGAGCGAGATCGACACCGCCGGTTTTCAGGTCTTGTACCTTGCCAGGCGTGAAGCCTCGCGCGACGACAAGCCGTTGCGACTCGCGGCCGCGAGTCGCGCGGTGAAGGATGTCATTCAGGCGTATCACATGGCCGCGTATTTC
The DNA here is from genome assembly GCA_023266455.1 of Candidatus Muproteobacteria bacterium. Taxonomy (GTDB): domain Bacteria; phylum Pseudomonadota; class Gammaproteobacteria; order Acidiferrobacterales; family Sulfurifustaceae; genus JAHFQD01. The sequence continues at coordinate 4,816 of JAHFQD010000055.1, read as the reverse complement.
GAGCATTCGACGAAAAAGGAAAACGCGTGAGCATCGATCAAATTAGAGAGACGTTTGTGCTCGAAGCGCGCGAGTTGCTGCAGAGCATGGACGAGTGTCTGCTGCGAATGGAAAAGGCGCCGGCGGATAAAGAAACCGTCGATGCCTTGTTTCGCTCGGTACACACGATCAAAGGCTCGGGCGGCATGCTCGAATTCGACCCGATCGTCGATTTCGCGCACGTAGTTGAAAGCCTGCTCGGCATGATTCGCGACGGCCGCGTGCCGATCACAAAAGATTTAATCGCGCTGTTGCTGTCTTGCGGCGATCACCTCGGCGTGTTGGTGGATACGGTTGCCGAACGCGGCGCAGATCCCGATCCCGATGTATTGACTCGTGGCCAAGCGTTCATCGAGCGGCTCAATGTTTATGCCACCGCGGTCAGCGATCAGCCGGTTTCCATGCAAGTGCCCAAAGTCAGAAATGAAAACTGGCACATTTCATTGCGTTTCGGACGCGATGTGTTGCGCCACGGTATGGACCCATTATCCGTATCGCGCTACTTGCAGACGCTGGGCGAGATAGTGAGCGTGACGTCGCTATTCGATGCCATGCCGAATGCGGACCAGGTGGATGCGGAGTCTTGCTATCTGGGATTGGAATTAGATTTCAAAAGCGACGCCGACAAGCAGACGATTTCCGAGGCGTTCGAATTCGTGCGCGACCAATGCCAGGTCCGCATTTTGTCGCCGCATAGCCGTGTGTCCGATTATGTCGACCTGATCAATGCATTGCCAGAAGACAAAAACCGTCTTGGGGAATTGTTGGTCGAAAGCGGCGCGCTTACCGCGGAAGAATTGCAAGAAGGATTGCATATTCAACGTTGTCCGGCCGGTGTGCGTTTTAACGATTGCGTTTATAAGCGCGACGGCTTTTGCGACGGCAAACAGTGCTTGAGCGATCCGACGGTACGACGCCGTTTTGCGTTCGCCGGTGGCGATGTGAAATCGCGTCCGGCGCCGGATCATGTACCGGCAAGCGAAGACGAGCGGCGTGAAATCGTCAATAGCGCGCCCGAGAAACAAAAGCGCGGCGGCGAGCAACGCCGCCAAGAACGCAATTTCATTCGCATTCCTGCAGACAAACTCGATCTCTTGATCAATTTAGTCGGCGAACTGGTCATCGCCAGCGCCAGCACGGCGCTGCGCGCGCGGCAGGCGGGCAATTCCGAATTAGTCGAATCCGCGTCATTGGTAACGCGTCTGGTCGACGAAATTCGTGGAAATTCGCTGCAGCTACGCATGGTACCCATTGGCGACACGTTCAGTCGTTTCAAACGCGTCGTGCACGACCTTAGCCGTGAGTTGAATAAAGACATTGAGATCGTCGTCAGCGGCGCCGATACCGAACTCGATAAAACGGTGGTCGAGCGCATCAGCGATCCGCTGATGCATTTGGTGCGCAACGCCATCGATCACGGTATCGAACCCGCCGACCGGCGCGTAGCGTTGGGCAAATCGGCGACCGGTACACTCAAACTCAATGCGTTTCACGACTCCGGCATCATCATCATCGAAGTCAGCGACGACGGCGCCGGTTTGAATCGCGAAACAATTCTCGCGCATGCCGTTGAACGCGGACTTGTCGACCCCGAGCAAACGCTTTCCGAAGACGACATTTACAAACTCATCTTCGAACCAGGATTTTCCACCGCCGAATACATCACCAGCCTTTCCGGCCGCGGCGTTGGCATGGATGTGGTGCGCAAGAGTGTCGAGGCGCTGCGCGGCACGATCGAAATCGAAACCCGACAGGGCGCCGGCACGACGATTCGCATCCGATTGCCGTTAACGTTGGCGATCATCGAAGGATTCTTGATGGCGGTAGGCAATACGTCGTATGTCGTTCCGCTCGATATGGTGGTCGAGTGCGTGGAGCTCGACGAGACGCATATCTCACGCGGACGCAATTACATCGACCTGCGCGGAGAGGTGTTGCCGTTTCTGCGCCTACGCGATCAGTTCCAAGATAGAAGCGCCGTCGCACGGCGCGAAAACATCGTGGTGGTGCAATACGCCGGGCATAAAGCGGGACTGGTGGTCGATAAGCTCATGGGCGAGTTTCAGACTGTTATTCGGCCGCTGGGGAAAATTTTCGACAATCTGCCCGGTATCAGCGGCACCACCATTCTCGGTAGCGGTGAAGTGGCATTGATTTTGGATGTGCCGTCGTTGGTCCAACACGTTTCGAAGATGGAGTCGCTAAGCGTGCGGCATTAGCCGCTGCGTGAGGCAATCGATTTTACAAGACGCGTTATGCCGCATTGTCGGTATGAACGCGTCGGTACTTAAGGAGAGATAAGTCATGCTTAACAACATCAGTATTAGAGTGCGTCTGCTCATGATGGTCGGCTTCATGACCATTTTGTTGCTTGCCATCGGCGGGTTGGGGCTGCAAGCGCTGAACGACTTTCAAGAGCGGCTGAGTACGGATTTGAGTTCGGCGAAATTGCTTATCCAATCCGTCGATGACGCACGAAACTCTCAGGTTCATTTCAAACGCCAGGTCCAGGAATGGAAGGACATCCTTCTGCGTGGACACGACAAAGAAAATTTCGATAAGTATCTGACCAATTTCACCAAGGAAGAAGCCTTTGTGCAGAGCGAGCTTAATTCGCTTCGGGGACTGATGCTAAAGCAAGGCCTGAATACCGCCGAAGTCGATCGGCTGCTCAAATCGCATGCTGAGCTCGGCGTTAAATACCGCGAGGGTTTGAAAAGCTTCGACTCAGGCAAACACGATTCATATCGCGTCGTGGACAAAATAGTCAAAGGCATCGATCGCCCGCCGACGGAATCGATGGACAACGTCGTCAAGTACATTCAAGAAAGCGCCACGACGTCGTTCGCTGAAATGGAAAAACAATCGATGGCGAAATACACCGCGGTTCGGACGACGTCGATTACGGCGCTGGTCAGCGGCGTCGTGTTGACGATCATTTTCCTTTTCATAATCGTGCGTAGCATCACTAAGCCATTGAGCATCGCCGTCCAAGTAACGGATCGATTAGCTCGGGGCGATCTCACGGTAAAGATCGACGTGAATTCAAAAGACGAATTGGGCAAATTGCTGACAGCCATGAAAAATATGGTCGCGCGCTTGTCGGAGGTGATCGGCACCGTGCGTAACGCCACCGATAATCTCTCGAGCGCTTCGGAACAGGTTAATGCTACCGCGCAGTCCTTGAGCCAATCCGCATCCGAACAGGCCGCGAGCGTCGAGGAGACGAGTGCTTCCATTGAGGAAATGTCGGCGTCGATCAATCAAAACACCGAGAACGCCAATGTCACCAAAGGGATGGCGAAAAAGGCGGCGAAAGAAGCGAGCGAAGGCGGCGAAGCGGTGAAGGGCACCGTCGCCGCGATGAAACAGATCGCCGGCAAGATCGGCATCATCGACGACATTGCTTACCAAACCAATCTTCTGGCGCTCAACGCCGCGATCGAAGCCGCACGCGCGGGCGAACATGGCAAGGGGTTCGCCGTCGTTGCCGCCGAAGTGCGCAAACTCGCCGAACGAAGCCAGATCGCCGCGCAAGAGATTGGAGAATTAGCCAGCAATAGCGTGGCGCTGGCGGAAAAGGCCGGCGGCTTGCTCGATGAGATCGTGCCGTCCATCATTAAGACCTCGGAACTGGTACAAGAGATCACGGCGGCGTCGGAGGAACAATCTTCCGGCGCAGGCCAGATAAACGCGTCGATGAGCCAGTTGAATCAAGTGGTGCAACAAAACGCCTCGTCTTCCGAAGAGTTGGCCGCCACCGCCGAAGAATTAAGCAGTCAGAGTCAGCAGCTGCAACAAGCGATGCTGTATTTCAAAGTGGACGCATCCGATTACTCCCATTCAGGAAGACCCATGGCCACGGATTCCGGTCCTCGCGGTACGGTGGTGCATCTGGCCGATAAGTTGGCCACCACGCCGCGGATCGTTACTGGTACACCGCCGAACGAACAAGAATTCGCTAGATTCTAGGGGGCCACATGAGCGCGGTAGCACGGACCAAACAAGCAGTGGGCAACGTGGCCGTACAGCAAAGTCAATATCTGACTTTTGTCTTGGGCGGTGAAACGTTCGCGATTGCCGTCGTCGGCATCAAGGAAATCGTTCCTTATATCAATCTCACCGCCGTTCCGATGATGCCGAATTTTATTCGCGGCGTGATCAATTTGCGCGGCAGCGTGGTTCCAGTCGTCGACCTCGCGGCGCGATTCGGTCAAGGGACGTCCACGATGACCAAGCGCACTTGCATTGTCATCATCGAAGTAGGAATCAACGACGAGAAGCAAGATATCGGCATGATGGTCGACGCGGTGAGCGCCGTACTCGACGTGGCGTCCGATCAAATTGAACCGGCGCCGGCGTTCGGTGCGCGCATACGCACGGATTTTATCAGCGGCATGGCGAAGGTCGGCGGAAAATTTGTGATTATTCTGAATATCGATTACGTCTTGTCCGTCGAAGAAATGACGCTGGTTGCCGGCGTACGTCGTGAATCCGTATCTGGCGTTAGCTGACGTCATCGTTGAAAAACATCGCAATGGGCGAAATCACTATCACCGAAAAGGAATTTCGCCAGTTTCAACAGCTTATCCATCAAGTGGCCGGCATTCACATGTCGTCCGCGAAAAAAGCGCTCGTGTGTGGACGTCTCATGCGACGGCTGCGTCAGTTCGCATTAAAGAGTTACGGCGATTATTACCGTTTAGTCACCAGCGGCGATAAACCCGAAGAGTTACAAATCGCCGTCGATTTGTTGACCACGAATGAAACCCATTTC
>JAHFQD010000054.1 GCA_023266455.1 Candidatus Muproteobacteria bacterium | reverse complement strand
CTAGAACGTTACAAACGGGTTGGAAAGTGTTGAAGGGGACTGCGCGCGAAAGTCTGACGCCGGAGACATCCGATGCGAAACACAAAGACCTGAAGGAACATATTCGGACGATGATCACTCACATGGGCGATACGTCCAATTTGATTTTGGACCCGGATCTAGACAGCTATTACACGATGGACGTGACGTTGCTCGCCCTGCCACAAACGCAGGACCGATTAGGCGACATCATCGCCTACGGTATTACCGCGCTTCGAAAAGAATCACTGACCCCGGCCGAGCGCATTCAGATGGCAGTTTTCGCGGCGCAGCTGAAAGAAGCGGATATGGAACGCATCGAAGGCAGTTTACAAACGGCGCTGAACGAAGACCGTAACTTCTACGGCATCGATGCGAATTTACAAAGAAACATTCCGCCGGCGCTCGCGAGCTACAAAAGCAAAACCTCGACGTTCCTGCAAATGCTGCAAGAGATCGTCAATCAACCGAAGGTTCCGGTAACGGTCGATAAATTCGTCGACGCCGGGCTGTTCGCGCGCGATGAAAGTTTCGCGCTCTGGAACAAAGCCATCGACGCCGAAGACAGTCTGTTACAAAACCGGCTCGGCACGTTCCAAACCAAGCTCATCAACCATTTGATCTGGACGCTGGCATCGCTCGCGATTTCGATCCTGTTGGCTTACGTCATCACACGCAGCATCACCAAACCCATGCGACTGGTCGTGAACAGTCTCAAGGCCCAAGCGTCGATGGATTTCAGCAACAGAGTAGACCTCGTACGCTCAGACGAACTGGGGCAAATGGCGCTCGGTATGAATCAGGTAATTAACACCTTGCGCTCGGCAATTCAGAAAGTCATTGCCAGTTCGCACTCGCTTTCCAACTCCTCGCACGTATTAGCGATGGGCAGCGTCGAACTCTCGCAAGCGATCGAAAATAGTCCATTCCTGCGCGGCATGGTTGAAAATACGCGCGAGGCCGCTAAAGACGTGGCGAAGAACGCGTCCGAGCTTCGTAAGTTAGCGGAGCAGTTCCGGCTTTAATTAAACAACGGCATAACCACGACCACAGCGCCAGCGTCAAAACCGGCGCTGTCGGCTTCCATGCGGATGAATCCATTCGTGTCCCGAATCGGCCCCAGCCGATGCGAGGCTTGGCCTTTGAGCACCTCGGCCAGCAGTTTGCCGTTTTCGGTATACAGCTTGGCGCGCAAGAATTCCGTGCGCCCTGGAACGCGATGAAAATCGTTAACCGCGGTCGCCGGTAATTGCCACGCGGATATTGCGCTGTGGTACCACGCCGCTAAAGCCGGCTCGACGAACAACTTATAAGTCACCAAACTCGATACCGGATTTCCCGGCAGCGCGAAGAAATGCGTGCGCTCGCCGATGCGCCCGAACGCCAGCGGCTTGCCGGGTTTGATGCGCACTTTCCAAAAATCGATCTCGCCGATCTCGGCGAAAACCTGTTTCACCACATCATAATCGCCTACCGACGCGCCGCCGCTGGTGATAACGAAGTCATACTCCGTCGAGCGCGCAAGCAAAGCGCGTAAGGCGCGCGGATCGTCCCCAACGGTACCGCCGTCGATCGCCTCAGCGCCGAAGTCTTCAAGCTGCGCCAACGTTGCCAAACGATTGGATTCGAAAATCTGCCCCGGGCGCAAGGTCTCGCCGGGCATAACCAATTCATCTCCGGTCGCCACGACCAACACTCGCGCACGCGCGTAAACCGGTACCTGGGCCACGCCGGCAGCAGCGAACAAGGCGAGTTTGTAAGCGTCGATCCGTCGACCGGCCGCATATAACACGTCGTCACGACGAAAATCTTCGCCACGACGACGGACATTGGCACCAAGTTGCGTGCCGCGCGGAAATATCACCGCATCGCCGTCGCGTTTAACGTCTTCTTGAATCACGACGGTGTCCGCACCAGCCGGCAATGGAGCGCCAGTGAAGATGCGCATGCAGGTCCCCGCTGTCAGCGCCGCCGGCGCGTCGCCCGCTTTTGATTCCCCCACGAGCGATAAGCGAAAATCGGCGCGCGCGAGATCCGCCACACGCACGGCATAACCGTCCATGCTCGAACTGTCGAACCCGGGATTGTTCACGCCGGCACGAATCTCCGCCGCCGCGAAACGACCGCGCGCCTTCGCCAACGCGACGGTTTCCGTCGCGACGACCGGGATGATGCGGCGAATAATGTTCTGGCACGCTTCGTCGATACTCAACATGCCTGCGACCTTAGCAAGACGAGAATTGCGAGAAAAGCGCTGTGTTTGCGCGTTCGGGAATAATCATGTTCCAACAAATTATTTAAGAGGCGTGAAACCGGCGTGTATAGTACGTCGTTCAATGACACGAATAACAGGAGACGCGCCATGAGTTTACGACTGGGCGATATCGCACCCGATTTCGAACAAGATTCGACCGACGGCAAAATCCGTTTTCATGAATGGTTAGGCTCAAGTTGGGGCGTGTTGTTCTCGCACCCGAAAGATTTCACGCCGGTATGCACCACCGAGCTCGGCTACACCGCGCGCCTCCAAAAAGAATTCGAAAAGCGTAACGTAAAAGTTTTGGCGGTAAGCGTGGACGACGTCGAATCGCACAAACGTTGGTCCAGCGACATCACCGAGACCCAAGGTTACGCGGTGAATTTTCCGATCCTCGGCGATCCGGATCGCAAGGTCGCGAAGCTGTACGACATGATTCATCCGAATGCGAACGATACGCTCACAGTGCGTTCGGTGTTCATCGTCGACCCGAACAAAAAAATTCGCACGGTCATTACTTATCCGGCCAGCACGGGGCGCAACTTCGACGAAATTCTGCGCGTCATCGATTCGCTGCAGTTGACGGATAAATACACGGTCGCGACGCCGGTGAATTGGAAATTCGGCGAAGACGTGATCATTCCGCCGTCGGTGCAAGATCCGGAAGTTATCAAGCAGAAATACCCGAAGGGCTTTAAGGCGCTCAAGCCGTACTTACGCGTGACGCCGCAACCCAATCATTAACGGCCTACTCCGCGCGCCGAACGGCGCGCGGGTTTTTATAGGGAGCGCATGTCCAAACTGACGCATCTCAATACCCGCGGCGAAGCCCAGATGGTGGACGTGAGCACCAAACCGACGACCGCGCGCGAAGCTGTCGCCGAAGGCAGTATCCGCATGCAGCCGCCAACACTGCGACTCATCCTCGACGGCGGCCATAAAAAAGGCGACGTACTCGCCGCTGCCCGTATCGCCGGCATTATGGCGGCGAAAAAGACCGCGGAACTGATCCCGCTTTGCCACCCGATCCCCCTAAGCGCGATCGAGATAGACCTGACCCCAAACCCCGAACAATCGGCTTTCCACTGCCGCGTTACAGCGCGCACCACTGCGCAAACCGGCGTAGAAATGGAAGCCCTAACCGCTGTCCAGATCGCTTTGCTAACGATTTACGACATGTGCAAGGCCGTGGATCGCGGCATGCGCATCACCGACGTCCAGTTAGTCGCTAAATCCGGGGGTCAATCGGACGATTGGGATCGTTCGGCCCAAGCGCCAGGTAAATGAAGGCTGCATTCACCGCGTAGACGACTTAAAATAAGTGTCTTACCCATCCATCGATAAGGCAAACACCCGCGGGCTCTTACCCAGCGAGCGCGATTCGTTTAACGAAATGTCGGCAACAGCACTAAAACTCAATCACGGCTTTACCTACCCCTCGCTGTTCAACCTTGAGAATCTACAACGGCTGGACGCGATGTACCTCGCGCGTTTGAAAGCGCGCGATGCCGGATTGCATGAGAAATTATTGGCATACCGTCACGGCGATCACACGTTTACGACGCTCGCGATCAGCGAACTCCTGCTTGCCTGCGCTCCATTGCTGGACGAATTCGTCGCCGAATTGTTCGGCATCGAAGAACATCTGCAACTCTCGCGCGATGCTTCGCTGGCGCACGGACCGGTATTCGAATTCAAAAAATATTTCGTACAGCGACGCGCGCGTAAGCGTCTGCTGAAAAAAGAAGCGTTCGAAAATTTCGCCGAGTTGGATCGATGGCTCACGTCCGAACTTAACGAAAAAGGCCTTTCCTTTCCCGACCGCGAATTGGCCGTCGGTAAATTCGCCGTCGCTTTGCTGGTCGATGAAAAAGGGAACGCCGACGCGGTGGAGAAACTGACGCGCTGGTGTATCCGGGCGCTGACAACCCCAGAAGGTAAGGCAGCCGTGCACGGATGGCCGAGCTTCAAGTTGCCCGCGCCGACGGAATACGACCACCTCGTGCCGATCGTGCGCATGGACAAAGACGCGGCCGGACGTTTCCACGGACCGCACGAACACTTCCGCCATCGCGACGGTTTCAAACTCACCGATCCGCGTATGACCGAGCGCAGCGTGCAGGGCGAAATCAATTACTGCATCCTGTGCCACGACCACGACGGCGACTTCTGCTCCAAGGGTTTCCCAGAGAAGAAAGGCGATCCGTCGCAAGGCGTTAAAGTTAATCCGCTCGGCGTGACGCTCACCGGCTGCCCACTCGACGAAAAAATTTCCGAGATGCACACGCTGAAGAAATTCGGCAACACCATTTCGGCGTTGGCGATGATCATGGTCGACAACCCCATGTGCCCGGTCACCGGCCATCGCATCTGCAACGACTGTATGAAGGCCTGCATTTATCAAAAGCAGGAACCGGTCAATATTCCGGAGATCGAAACGCGCTGCTTGACCGACGTGCTGGCCTTACCGTGGGGCGTCGAGATTTACGACCTGCTCACGCGTTGGAATCCGCTACGCGAGAAGCAATGGCTGCCGAAACCGTATAACGGCCTCAAAGTATTGGTATGCGGCATGGGCCCGGCGGGCTTCACGCTGGCGCATCACTTACTGATGGAAGGCTTCGCCGTCGTCGGCGTCGAAGGTCTCAAGATCGAACCCCTGCCGAAAGCGTTGATCGAGAAACCGATCGAACATTATTCGCAGCTGGTCGAAGCCCTGGACGAACGCGTGATGGCCGGTTTCGGCGGCGTCGCCGAGTACGGCATTACCGTGCGCTGGGATAAAAACTTTTTGAAATTGATTTATCTATCGCTGTCGCGCCGCCCGCACTTCCAGGTTTACGGCGGCGTGCGTTTCGGCGGTACGCTCACGGTCGAAGAAGCTTGGCATCTCGGCTTCGACCACGTGGCGGTCGCCGTCGGCGCCGGCCTACCGCAGGCGCTGCCGATTCCGGGCAGTCTCGCTATTGGCATGCGCCAGGCCAACGACTTTTTGATGGTGCTGCAATTAACCGGCGCCGCCAAGAAAACCAGCTTGGCGAGTCTCCAAGTGCGCTTGCCGGCCGTGGTCATCGGCGGCGGTTTAACCGGCGTCGACACGGCCACTGAAGCGCAGGCGTATTACATCGTCCAAATCGAGCGAACGCTGGAACGCTATGAAACACTGGTGAAGGTACACGGCGAAACGCACATCCGCGGCGAACTCGACGAAGCGTCGCTAAAAATTCTGGACGAACTCCTGGCGCACGGCCGCGAAGCCCGCGCCGAGCGCGAGCGCGCCAAGAAGGTCGGTGAAGAACCGGGCTTCATTCCTTTGATTCAGAAATGGGGCGGAGTCACCATCGCGTACCGCCGCACCATGCACGATTCGCCGGCGTACACGCGCAATCACGAAGAGCTGACGAAAGCATTCGAAGAAGGCATTTACTACGCCGAAGGTCTCGATCCGAAAGAAGCCCGGCTCGACAAGTACGGTCACGTCGACGCCATGATTTTCCGCAAACAGACGCGCGGCGAAGACGGCAAGTGGGCTGCCACCGGCGAAGAAATCGCGGTGACCGCACGCTCCGTGTTCGTCGCCACCGGTGCGCGACCGAACATCGCCTACGAATTCGAACATAAAGGTCACTTCCATAAGGAATCGGGCCATTATCAAACGCATCAACAAATCGACGGCCAGTTGCAGCCAGTACCGGTCGCGGGACACATTAAATCGCCGGACTTCGGCGCGTTCACGTCGTATCACCTCGATCATCGGCGCGTGACTTTCCTCGGCGACACACACCCCGTGTTCCATGGCAGCGTCGTCGGCGCGGTCGCCTCCGGCATGCGCACCTATCCGAAAATCGTTGCCTCACTCGGCGAGCGCACGCTGGTGCGCGGCGACGAATCCGAGTACGTCACGTTCCGCAAAAAAATCCATCACGCGCTCGACGCGCGCGTGGAAAAAGTCACGCGCTTGGCGCCAAACGTCGTCGAGTTGACGGTGCACGCGCCGCTGGCGGCGAAACGTTTCCAGCCGGGACAATTTTTCCGATTACAGAATTTCGAAACCCAAGCGCCCGCCATCGAAGGCACGGTGCTGCAAACCGAAGGCATCGCCCTCACCGGTTCGCACGTCGACCGCGAGAAAGGAACCGTGTCGTTGATCGTGCACGAGAGCGGCACCAGCTCGCGCATCATCTCGGCGCTCAAGCCAGGCGAGTCGGTCGCGCTCATGGGCCCGACTGGCGTGCGTGCCAAAGTAGCGGATAACGAAACCGTCATGATCGTCACCGAAGGTTTCGGTACCGCGCATGTGCGCGCCGTCGGCCCGGCGTTACGCCACAAAGGTTCGCGCGTGTTGCTCATCGCGCTGTACGAGCGCGCGAGCGATCTGTATCTGCAGGACGATCTCGAAGCCGCCGCCGATGTCACGCTGTGGATCACCAAAGAAGGCGAAGCGATCAAACCGCGTCGGCCGCAAGACCGTGCCGCCACCGGTGACGCCGTCGAAATCGTGCGCCGTTATGCCGCCGGTGAACTCGGCAAACCGGCGATCGCGCTCCAGGACGTACAACGCTTAATGCTCCAAGCCTCGAGCTGCGTGGTGCGCGAATTCCGCCACGCACGCGAGAACCAACTCGCCGCGTTCTTCACGACGCGTCCGGAAACCGTTGCGTCCATCAACACGCCGATCCAATGCGGTTTGAAAGGCGTGTGCTCGCAGTGTCTGCAATGGCAAGTCGACCCGCATACCGGCAAGCGCACCAAAGCGGTGTTCGGTTGCTCCTGGCAGGACCAGCCGGTGGACATCGTCGATCTCGATAATCTCGACGATCGTCTGGGGCAAAATCGCCTCCAGGAACATCTGACCAATCTCTGGTTCGATCACCTGCTAACGCAGAAACAAATTCCCCGCGTATAAATCGGCGTCATCCTTTGACACCGGCCCGCGTTATGCTGGATAACGCGCTGTGCGCGTACGCGCGTATCGTCCATACTACGTAGAACGATTTTTCGGAGATTACTTATGCGTCCATTTTTCGCCCTCGTTTTTGTCTCGGTCATCGTCCTGCTCGGCGGCTGCGCGTCGAGCCTCTCGGGTAGCGCTTACAGTCGCGATCAAGCGCGCACCGCGCACGACGTGCAAATGGGCGTGGTCGAACACGTGCGTGAAGTGCAGATCGAAGGCACGAAGTCGCGCGTCGGCTCCAGCGCTGGCGCGGTCACGGGCGGCGTGATGGGCCGAAACATCGGCGGTGGACCGACGAGCCGAGTGCTCGGTGGCGTTGCCGGTGCCGTCGCGGGCGGTGTCGCCGGCGCCGGTGCGGAAGAAGCCATCACACGTCAGAAAGGTTTGGAAATTACCGTCAAGCTCGACAATGGCCGAATGTTAGCGATCACCCAAGCCGCAGATGAAGACTTCAAGGTCGGCGATCGTGTGCGTATTCTGTCCGGTGGTCGTGGCGATAGTCGCATCACGCACTAACAACCGGCGATGCTGTTTCCTCGCTACCTGTCGCGTTTCATTTTCATAAGCTGGCTTGCGATTCCATTCGCAGCGATAGCCGCCTGCCCTGCCGCACCCGACGCCGTGCGCGATATCGACGCGTATAGCTACTACACCGATTCCGCGCATTCGATCATCGATCCTCAATTAAAGAAAAAAAACGAAGCCGCGGTTAAACCGCTAGAAGATTTTCTGCGAGCGGTCAGCAAGCAATCGGATCGCTACCTCATCGAACACGACAACGCCGCCGCGCGCTGCGCAGGCGACTGGCTGGTTGCGTGGGCGCGCGACGGCGCCATGTTGGGGAAAATGCACAGCGCCCAGGCCGAATATCACCGCAAGTGGGAACTCGCCGGCTTGGCATTGGCTTATTTGAAAGTGAAAACAGCCGTCGACGAAAAAAATCGTCGCATTATCGAACCTTGGTTCGACGAACTCGCGGTGCGCGCCGAAGCGTTCTTCGACGAGCATGCGAATCACCAACGCAACAACCACTATTACTGGGTCGGCCTCGCCGCCGGCGCCACCGCGCTCGCCACCGGTAACGAACGTCACTGGCGCTGGGCGCGCGACGCGTACGCGAACGCCATGAAAAACATTTCCGTCGACGGCACGCTGCCGCTCGAACTCGACCGCGCCGGCCGCGCGCTCGCCTATCACAACTATGCGCTGGCGCCGTTGATCGTACTCGCCGAACTATCGACGCTACGCGGGGAAAATTGGTACGCCATGAACGACGGCGCGATTCATCGCTTGGTCAAAAAAACCACCGACGGCATTCGCCAACCGAGTATTTTTCAAACCCTCACCGGCAAAAAACAGGAAGTTCCACAGGGCAATGTTTTGGGATGGATCGAATTCTACGATCGGCGTTTTCCCGATCGCGGCGTGGGATCGTTGCGCATTCAGGACAAGCACTTTGTTTATCCGCATTTAGGCGGAGACCTGACGGAAATAGCGAAACAAAGATGGCGCGACGTTCAGCCTACGAACGTCGCGCCAAACTGATAAGACCTAACGGCAAGCGGCTCTGAACGCGGTCCAGTAACTCGCCGACTGCAGCGAATTCCACGGCGTGCTGACGCCGGGAATAATGGTCGCATCCGTCACCTCGACAAGACCGACGCGATCCGATTTCAGCCGCGCGCAAACCGAGGCGATGCTCGCTTCCGGTACGTCGTACACCAGCATGACGATATCCGACGCCGGATAATTCCGCGCCCATACCGGCATCACGAACAATTCCAGACTGTC
>JAHFQD010000345.1 GCA_023266455.1 Candidatus Muproteobacteria bacterium | reverse complement strand
CCATCTCGAAACCCTGCGCTTGATACGCCGCCGCCTGCGCGTCCGTGACCGGAATGCCCAGATACACCCAGGCCGTAGCGCGCAAACACTGCCAATCTTCGACTGAACAACCCGAGGGACTGTTGGCGATCAATTTCGCGAACGTGTCTTGCGTGCCGGAGGCGGTGTTGTGATCGTCGAGCGTATGCACGATGGCCGCTTTATGGCCGTTGGGCAAATACCAAAAACGCGGCAGCGGTTTCTTGCTCAAATTCATCTGCGTGATGAGATTCGCTAACAAACGTTGCTGCTCATCCGCTTGCGGGATCGCGACTTTGCCAAGATCGGCGTAATTCGGGTAGAACAAATCGTCGGAGCGAATCGGCACTTGTCCGTCGCGCTCCTGCCCCACCCACGCCGGATTACCTTGGCGCGTATAAATCACCGATTTCGCCAGGTCGTAAACGAATGCCGCAGCCTTGCCAGTACCGACGGCGCGTAATGTTACCGCCGGGCTGGTCGTCGCCGTGGCCGCATCGGAATACAGCGTCGCGACACTCGCGGCGCCATTCAAGGCGTAACGATCGGCGACGTCGTGATATTGCATCGTTTGATTGACGATGCCGCCGCCCGAACCGTTCGGCGCAACCTGCACATAACCGTTCGACAGCGTGGCGGAGATGTCAGTCAAACCGAGTAAGCCGGCTAATTTTTTATCCGGCCGCATCGCGATGAAATTGCCGCCATTGTTCACCCAATCGCTGAACATCGTCGCTTGTGACGTCATGAGCGCGACTTCGCCCAAAATCACCACGTCGTAATTGGCCAACATCGACGATGTCACCGTGGAAATATCGGCTGTAGCGAATTCGTTCAGTCCTTCCGCATGCAATATCTCGCCGTAGTACTGCGTAAACAGATTGGCGGTGGATGTGATCACCAAGATCGGGCCAGAACCCGTGGGCGGCGGAGGCGGCGGTGTGCTGCCGGCTTGGAACACGACGTCGACCCAATAGTTCGTCGCTTGATAGGTCGCGCTCGGGAAACTGCTTTGCGAACCATAGGCATACACGCCGTTGCCACCGCTCACGCTGTTGGCGTATGCGTGTAGCGGCGCGTTGTCGATGCCCTGCGATGCGAAGTAATTATTATTTGCCGCGTAATTACCGCCGGGCGCGTAGTAAGACGCGATATACGTGGTATTCGCGGTAACGCCGACCGGCGTTGGAAAATCGACTTGCTGCCAGCCAGTCGCGGTTTCAGAGGTAAATGTGGTGGTGGCCAACCGTACGCCGCTGGTGGTCCATAAATTAGCGATATGCGTACCGCCGTTGGTGGCGCCTTTATAAAAACGAATACCGGTAATCGTGCCGTCGATGTCGGCGTTAAATTTAACGCCTAATTCCACACCGTTAGGATCGTTCACCGAAGCCGTCGCGGGCGTCGCGGTACTGGGCCATATCGTCGAAGCAGCGAGAGAAAAAGCCGAAAATCCGAGGAGAAAACTAAAAAAACTGATTTTTACCGTCGTCCATAACTTGCCAGTAGTGATACTACGCGCGCGCGTTTGCATGAAAGTCGTCCCTGATTTTTTGAAGCAGCGCGCGTTATGCCTCATGCACAAGAGGCTGTCAATCAAGCCGACATCGCGCCGAATGCAAGCGCCGAACGTCCGCTGGCTAGCGCCGCTCTTCTAGAAAAAAATGGAGAAATATTTCACTGCAATGACGAAATATTTTACAGGACGATGCGTTCTCTAAGCGGCGTGCGGCGACTCGAGATCACTGGTTCTAATAACACGATTAAGTGTATTAATCGCCTGCAGGTCCGGATCGAGAAACATCAGCGCCGTTCCCTTGGGTCCGTGGCGCACCACCATCGCCTGCAAACGATAGTCATCACCGATAACGTCGGAGAAAAAATTTAAACCAACGACAACCAACGCATGCATCGGCATCGTCACCGAACCGGCGTCTACCAACATCCCGCCCAGACTCACGTCGCGCACCGCGGCTTGCACCGCGCCTGTCCGTTCGCAGTCGAGGGTTACGTTTCCAAGAATTGATTTACGTCCGCTCCAGCGATGTTCCATGAAAAATCTCCTTCAGCGCCGCTTACACCTTCGACCTTCGCTCGTCGCCGCCGAAACAGACGACATGCCTCGCTACGCGAAAATCGCCCCGGTAAACGTTCTATAGAAATGAGAACAGCGCGCTCGCTCAAAGTTCCGCGAGCGCGAGTCTCTAACTCGGCTGAAAACGATTTACAGCAAGGTTAACGCGAACTGATACGGCGAGCGGCTTCGACTAAATCGCGTTCCACGCTGGCAGCCATGCGATCTACGGTATCGGCGGTGTATTCGCCGATTTGCTTGAGTTGCATCACCGCTTGGCTCAGCGCCGAACGGATGACTTCCGGATTCAGCTTCTCGCTCGCCTCGTCCAAAATACGACGGGCGCTTTTATGTAGCTTGTCGTACGCCAGTTTTTCTTGTTTCTGCTGCGCCGGCGTCAGCAACCGGTAATTGATTTCCTGCTCGGCCTGCAGCCAATCTTCCACCGAGTTGCCACCTTGAAACCCGCGACGTTCCGCCAAAAGATAGGCGGCTTCGGCGATCATGCGCTGTCTTTCTTCCGGTGAAATCGCTTGAGCGGCGGCGACGCGATCGCTGCGATTGCTCGCGGCAGAGGTCGTTTTAGCGGTTTTGATAATTTTAGTAGTTTTAGACGTCGTTTTGGGCATGTGTCCTCCTTGAGAAAAAATTTTCCTTAACCATCAAGGAATTTAGGCGGCGCGGGTAGCCGGCCAGTTAGATCCTGAACCGTTTGGGCCGTA
>JAHFQD010000344.1 GCA_023266455.1 Candidatus Muproteobacteria bacterium | reverse complement strand
CAGCGCAGTAGCTCCAACATATTGGGCGGCGCGGTTTTTAATTTGAAGGGTTCCATCGATTCCAAAATCCCCACGACGCGCGCGAGGCGAGTGGTATCGATTTCGATGGCCTCGCTAGCTTCGAGGGGGCGCCATGTCAGCGTCGCATCCACACGCCCGCGGGTGACGCGGGCGGCGATCGTTTCGCGCGCTTTGGGGTCGACACTGCGCAGATCCTCGGGCAATCGTAATGCCGTTTCGAGGTAACGATGGTTGACGGATCGCAATTCCCAGGCAATGCTGCCCCAGGTAGTAGAACGCTCCCGCCTGGCGAAGGCGGTCATACTGTAAGTCATAGACCATCAATTTCCGCGAAAAGTGAAGGTCGCATAGTAAACCGAAAGTATGCGGCTGCAAAACGCGTATCGACGGGGATCGTGCGCGAATGTATATATAATGATGTAACGATCCACTCGCTCGCCTCACCTACCCAAATCCGTGGCCTCCAAGCTCGAAAACGCCCTGCCCGCTGGCTATCAGCTGCACCAGTACCAGGTCATCAAAACCTTGGGCGGCGGCGGTTTTAGCATCGTTTACCTGGCCGAAGACACCCAAGGTCAACGGAAAGTCGTTATTAAGGAATATCTGCCGAGCCGGCAGGCGGCGCGCAGCGAGGGTGCCTCCGTGCAAAGCATCTCGGCCGAAACCGACAGCACTTTTCGCCAAGGCATGCGCCGGTTCTTCGACGAAGCGGCCGCGTTGGCGCGGCTGAACCACCCCAATATCGTGCGCGTGTTCGATTTTTTCCGCGAGAACAATACGGTTTATCTGGTGATGGAGCATCAGGATGGGATGGATCTGCGCGCCTATCTTAAGCGCCAGGGCGGACGGCTATCGGAGAAGTTCATCCGCACCGTGTTCCTGCAAATCGTCGAAGGTCTGCGTGAAATCCACAAACTCGGCTTGCTACACCTCGATATCAAGCCATCCAACATCTGGCTGCGCCCGGGCGGACGGCCGTTGTTGCTCGACTTCGGTGCGGCGCAATCGGCGTTCAAGAACAATCGTCGTGCCGGCGGTCACACGTTAACCATGGGCTTCGCGCCGATCGAGCAGCACAAGCGCGGCCATATCGGTCCGTGGACCGACGTCTACGCGCTCGGCGCATCGATGTGGTCTTGCATGGCGGGACGCGCACCGCCGCCCTCGCCCGACCGCGAGCAGCGCGACAAACTGAAATCGGCGGTAAAACAATTCCGTGGTTACTATTCGCGCGAATTGTTGGAAGCCGTGGATTGGTGCCTGATGATGAATCAACTGGAGCGCCCGCAAAGCGTCGATGAACTGGCGGCCGTACTCAGCCGACCGTACACGGCCATTAACGATCGCAGCGGCTCGTTCCTGGCGCGTCTCGCCGTGCGCTGGCCATGGTTGAAAAAATATTTGCCGACATGAAATACGAACTCGCTCAATACACCGCGCGTGGCGGACGGGCCGTCAACCAAGACCGCGCCGCTATCGTGGAACGCGACAACGCTGTGCTGCTGGTCGTCGCCGACGGTCTCGGTGGACATCGCGGCGGCGAGATCGCCGCCGAAATCTTGACGCAAACACTGGTGCGCTCGTTCCAAACCGTGCGCAGCGAAATTATTCAACGCCCGTCGGTGTTCTTGGCGCTCGGCATCCTGCAAGCGCATCAAGCGATTTTGAAGCGCCGGAAAATGGGACTCGATCCGCGCACAACCGGCGTGATGTGTTTGGTGCAAAACGGTTATGCCTACTGGGCCCACGTCGGCGACAGTCGGCTTTATCATTTCCGGCACGGAGGTCTGATGCAACGTACGCACGATCACTCCACCGTCGAAGAATTGCGGCGCGAAGGCTTAGTCTCCGAAGACGAAATGCGCGTGCATCCGCAAAAAGGTTTGCTCACGAAATGCATCGGCGGCCCGAGCAAACCTTCGATCGCGCTCGGCACCGAGACCGCGCTCGCGTGCGATGACGTGCTGCTGCTGTGTTCGGACGGCTTGTGGGAAGCGTTGCAGCCGGAAGAATTGATCAAACATCTCAAACTCGAATCACTGGAAGAATCCGCCGAAGAGATGGTGTACGCAGCCGAAAATAAAATGGGTTCGCGCTGCGACAACCTGACAATCGCCTCTTTACGTTGGTTCGAAGAAGCGCCAAGCACCTTGCCGTTACAAGGCAAAACGCCGACGCAACTCGACGATCGCGTGCTCATGCAAGCCGCCGCTGCCGCGCGCGCGAGCATGGATGCCAAAAAACAGCCGGAAAAAGAGCGCGATCTCGCGGCAGAAATTAAAGAGTTAGAACAGTATTTACGCGGGCGCGATCCGAAGTCGGAGTAAGATCGTCTATTGCCCCCTCCCTCTCCCAGAGGGTTTACTTTTTGGAAACCAATTAAATGAATGCGACGACCCCCTCTTCGAATATCCGCAGCGGCGCCATGCGCCCCAGTGGCAGACGCGTCGATGAACTTCGGCCAACACGTTTTACGCGCCAATTCACCAAACACGCGGAAGGTTCGGTGCTGGTCGAATTCGGCGATACACGCGTGATTTGCACCGCGAGCGTCGAAGAAAAAGTGCCGGCGTTTTTAAAAGGCAAAGGCCAGGGTTGGATCACCGCTGAGTACGGCATGCTGCCGCGCGCGACCCATTCGCGCACAAACCGCGAAGCGACCGCCGGTAAACAAGGCGGACGCACGCACGAGATTCAGCGTCTGATCGGCCGCAGTCTGCGCGCCGCGGTGGATTTAAAACTGCTCGGCGAACGCACGATCACTATCGACTGCGATGTGATTCAAGCCGACGGCGGCAC